>CAMDZK010000091.1 GCA_945910665.1 uncultured Peptostreptococcaceae bacterium | reverse complement strand
CATCGATGATCATTCCACGGCGTGCCATGAGAAATCCTGCTACGGGAGAATCTATCCCACCAGACAATAGAAGCAGTCCTTTTCCAGATGATCCGACGGGTAAACCTGCATAACCTTTGACTTTTTCTGTATATACATAGACATGTTCGCGCACGTCCACATAAATGTAAAGATCTGGATTATGCACATCCACTTTCCATGGAAATGCATCGAGCACAACGCCTCCCAATTCCATGTTTAGGTCCATCGACGTCATGGGAAAGCTTTTATCGGTGCGTTTTGTCTGAATTTTAAAGGTGTTGATCTCTCTTTTTTCTGCCGCTGTTTTTGCTACTGCAAGCACGGCTTCAGAAATCTCTTCCATCTTCTTTCCCGTGCGAAGTCCTGGGCTTAGTTGATGGATTCCAAATACTTTTTTCCCAGCATCAATCATCGCGTCAAATTGATGCGGGTCCGCAAGCACATACACTTTCCCTTGTTCTTTATAGAGTTTTTCAAAGGGATAGGGTGTAAAGGCGTCTAAAAGTTTTCTGATGGCTGTATCTTCAAAGCTTTTTCGGTTCGCTCCTTTTAATGTGAGCTCGCCGAAACTAATGGATAAAACTGGGTTCATTTGCGTCCTTTCGTAATCTTTCGAATCATGTCCATATTTTCTTGCATGGCTTGGAGGAGAACTTGGGTGTCGTCTGCATCCACTTCGTGGGAAAAGGAGATGCGGAGCGCTCCACTCGCGTATTCTTGTGGAGTTTTCGTTGCTTCAAGCACATGGCTCATAGCGCCTTTACTGCATGCAGAGCCAGTGGAAATCGAAATGCCACGCTGTTCTAAACTATGGAGCATGACTTCTGCTTTACAGTCTTTCATGCCAAGCATGAGAATATAGGGACTGCTCGGCTCTTGGGTGATGATTTGTACATCCTCCCAACGGTTAACCGTTTCAATCACTTTATTTTTTAGGGCATAGGCATGTTCTGCCCAAGCCGTTCTATTTTTTTGCCATAGATCCACAGCAGCACCCATACCAGCAATTCCTGGCACATTTTGCGTACCTCCACGCAAACCTCTTTCTTGTCCTCCACCCGATTGCATCGGCTGGAGAGGCGTTTTTTTGCGCACAAAAAGAGCGCCAATCCCCTTGGGTCCGTAGATTTTATGACCACTCATAGAGTATAAATCCACTTGCGCTTTTTGGACGGGACTTTCAAATTTGCAAAAGCCCTGAATTCCATCCACGTGAAAAATCGCCTTTGGGTGTTTCTTCTTTAAAAGAGTACCAATTTCTTCGATGGGTTGTATGGCTCCGGTCTCGTTGTTCACTTGTTGCACCGAAACAAAATCCACTGGTGTTTCAAGAAGTTTTTCTACAGATTGCATATCCACACGTCCACCTGCATCTACGTCGAAATATTCTAGAGTGATGTCCTGGACACTTTCCAGCGCTTTTAGAACACTTTTATGCTCGACGGGTGTGGTAAGTACGCGCATACCTTCTTTTAGACTTCCTACTATGGCTAAAGTATTCGCTTCTGTACCACCGGATGTGAAGAGAATCTCTTCTTCTCTAACGTCAAGTTCCCATGCGATCGCTCGCCTTGCATCGTCCAAAATTTGTTCTGCACGAAGGCCTTTTCTATGAAGGGAAGATGGGTTTCCATATTCCACTTCCATGGTATGAACCATCGCGTCAATCACTGTGCGGGCGGGTTTTGTCGTTGCTGCTGAATCGAAATAAAACTCTTTCATTAATAACCGAGTTCTTCCTCAATAATCATAATGTGAATATTCGTTGGTTTTGGTTTTTTGGAGATGAGCGTTTCCACATTACAAATTCGCCCTGGTGAATTGCAATCACTGCATTTTCCCGTAATGGTGCAGGGAGTACCCGCGTTTAATCGTTTTGCATTGAGTGGTGCTGCATGATTTTTTACCCGGTCTTTTGCCGCTTGTAAATCGTCTGCAATTTTATTGCTGCCTGCGATGATAAACACATCTTGATGTCCGTAAATCATGGAAGCGACACGGTTTCCATTGCCGTCAATATTATAGAGCTGCCCGTCTTTTGTAATTGCATTGGTACTGGTTATGTAGACTGTTCTCGTTCTCATTTTTAAAAGGAGTTGGTCTTCTTGGTCTACCCAATGCCATTTCACATCGTACCCCTCTTCTTTTAAGCGGTTGTATAGGTCGAGTTCTTTTAAGGTCATGCTTCCACCGAAAGCGATGGTTGCCTCTTTTGGAATTTTGCGGAGAAGATCTTGAATACAGTCTTCTCGATTTTGGAAAGCATCTGCATCAAAGCCATTTTTTCTTAAAGCTTCAATTGTTTGATCAAGTAAATACACGGTATTACCCCCTCTGTTGCTCTTATTATACGCAATTTCTCCGTTAAAATCTATTGATTTTTCTATCGTGATATAATAGTCATATGAAGGAGCTTGCGATGAAAAAACGAGAGCGAATATTTTTTAATGACGCATGGCCAAATGAATTACTCTGTTTAGAAATAGAAACGACGGGCCTCGTTGCAAAACGAGATGCCATCGTGATGGCACACTTACTCCATCCAGTGGATGGAGAGTTTGTTGTGACAGGATGGTTAGGGACAAAAAAAGAAGAAAAGAAACTGTTAACCGAGCTTCTTTCCTATTTACATGGCCAATGCCTTGTGTATAATGAAAACTTTACGAAACGCTTTTTGGAAGAGCGACTTGCCTTTCATCATCTCCCCATGCCTCAGGTTGAGTGGGTCGATGGGAGCAAAGAAATCAAAAGCTTATCTCCCTTTGTTACCCACCCATCCTATGGGAAACAAAAACTGGCAGAAAATATTCTAGATGTTGATGATGATTTTTCTGGCCGAACCATGGCCAAAGAATTAAAGAACTACGAAAAGAATCCCAACCTAGAAGAAAAGCTGTTCAAAATGGGCTGGGAGCAAATACAGACGACGATAAATCTCTATGAATATGCACAACGTGAAAAAGAAAAACTTACCTTGGCAATTGAAAAAGGAGATGTCACACTCACCGGAGCCAAAATTAAAAAGGATCATCTTCTCATACAAGCGAAAGCAAACGTCTCTTCCCAAGCCTTTGCAGAAACAGAAACCATCGACTTCCACCAAGAAGGGATGGACATCACTCTCCGCATCCAAGTCCACCCCGCCCGCCTCACAGACGAACTTCTTTGTCTCTTCGTCGACGCAACGGACACGGGTTTAGTGGACACGACAGGATTTCATGTTCCTGATGGATTGCTGTTAGTTGAAGTGGATGGGCGTATGATTGCACCAACACTGCTGCAGATCGTAGGGTTCTTTATGGATACGAATAAAGAATAAAGAGTTGGTTGACGATCTCTCTCAATTTATCATGCCCGCTAGGGCAATTCATTACTATTTTTTACCACTTGTAAAAGTGTAGGTGATTCGCACTCACCCCAGTTCCTGACAGCAATGAAATCCAATGGCGAATATGAAAAATCTCATTGGCGAAGCGAATGATAAATCCCTTTCTCTTCACATGAGCGTAGCGACATATTTCACTTGTCCGCAGGACAAATTTCACATTTGCGTAGCAAATATTTCACTCACCGTAGGTGAATTTCATTGTCTTTTCTGTCTTTCCATTTCCTCCAATAAACCAGAGATTTCTTCCGTTGTCTCCAGCGTCCCTACATATTTTCCTTCTTCATCGCGTACGGCAAAATAGCGGATGCTGAGTACTTTACTTCCCATAAAGACAAAGCGAAGTTCTTCATCTTTCACGCCTTCTTTAAAGTCTTTGAGCATTTGCTCGACGATGGGGACCGCTTTTGGTGGATGGCAGTTGCGGACATCACGACCAATAATGGTTCTCGTTCTTGCAAAGACTGGATGCTTTCCTTCTGAAAAATACAAGACATTGTCGTTTTCATCAATAAACGTAAAGTCCATAGGAGATGTGTTCATCATGTGCTTCATCTGTTCGATTGTGAGTTTTCCTGATGGAAACTTCAGGAGTCCATCTGTGACTATGTCCTCTTCTTCTGGAACTTCTTCAGACAATACTTTTCCTCTTTGGCTTTCAATCCAATGCATAGCATCGGACGGAGATGCTCCTTCGATGCCTCCATTAAAGGCAAAACCAATTTCAGGAGAGCTTTCTGCGATGACGAGCCAGTCTTTTTCAGAAATATGCTCGAGGAGTAGGGGCGATAAGATTTCATTTTCTTTTTTTACCATGGATTCGACTTCTTCGATGAGCTTTTGAACGACTGCAATTCGTTCTTCCTTGGTCAACTCATCTTTTTGCGATTCTTTGATCAATGCACGGACTTCGTCGTCCTTTCCCCACATGACTTTTGGAGGACCTGTGACGCCCTTTTTCTCCAAATAAGGAAAGAGCAGATTTTCTTTACGGGAGTAATGGCGATCGATTTTTCCCAGTTCTTTCACCATGGCGATCACGTCTCTTGGGTCTGTATCAAAAGCTTGGAGCGCTGGTTTTAGCTTTTCATCGATGAAGGCAATAATCCCTTCATTTTCTTTTCTGAAAACAAAGAGTGGATGTCCCCATTGACGGTCGATTTTATCCAATACGTGAATGTCTTCCACACTGCCTTCAAAGACGGCCGCGTGGACATTACAAAGACTTTGGATTTCTTCGATAGGCATGCCTTCGACGATCAATTCTTGTTCGAGTTTTGCGATTTGCGATGAAGATACAGTCCCAAATTGTTCTTTAAATTCTTTTTTGATTGTATTCTCATCTTCTCCACGATGGAGTCGTTGAATGAGTGATCTTAATTGATTTTTCTTTTCCATAGTTTTCTCCCCTATATTTCCTCTTCCTTCTCATCATGAACCCGCACATCGTCCAGTAATTCTTTCATTCTTTCAAAGAGCAATTCGTACGTAGGGCACGCATCTTTTGGTAAGGTGAAATTCTCTGTATGATGTTCGATTTCACGTGCCAATTCTTCCCGTTCTTTTTTGAGAGTTTCCAGTTGTGCGATTCTCTTGGTATCCACAGGAATTTCCTGCTTCAAGGCTAAAAATACATCTCTTTCCTGAATCACTTGGTGGATTTCCACATTGGCCTTATAAGCGTGGAAAGCTTCATACAAAGGTAGCAAATTTTCTTCATGATGGTTAAAATGAGCGAATAATACGCGTCGCAAATACTCCATTGATTCTGTCAGAAGTACTTTTTGTTTTTTATGATGGCCGATGAGTTCTTTTATTTGTTCACGAATCGTCATTTCCTGAAATTCCATAGTCTCTTCTCCTTTATATTGGTCAAGTAGTGCGATTAAGCTGTGTACGTCTATATTTTTTCTTTCCGCGATTTCTTCTAACGTTTCATTGTCTTTGGCTTCAATCGATAAATCCGAAAGCAGCTGTCTTACCCTTGGGTCTTTAGCATTCATAGCATTCACCTCTTTATACATAGAATACACGTACCGTTTGGTTTTTTCTGTGTGTCGACGCACAAAAAAGAAAAAAGCCACACTTTTTTGTGTGACTTCAGAGTGTAGACAAACCCTAAATGTAGATAAGTCGATCAGCTGGAGCTTCCTTTCGTGGCCATATCCTGCCGTGTAATTTC
>CAMDZK010000090.1 GCA_945910665.1 uncultured Peptostreptococcaceae bacterium | reverse complement strand
GAGCTTTTTAAACGTTGAAACGAAAGAGAACGACATCTCCTTCTTGCATAATATATTCTTTTCCTTCTAAACGAACCAATCCTTTTTCTTTTGCCTTCACCATGGAACCGGATTCCATGAGCAAATCATAGGAAATCGTCTCCGCTCGAATAAATCCTCGTTGAATGTCCGTGTGAATTTTTCCGGCCGCTTCCACAGCGGGGGTTCCTTTTTTAATCGTCCATGCGCGGATTTCTTGTGGCCCTGCCGTGAGAAAACTCATGAGACCTAACAAATCGTAACTTTTTACGACGAGACGATCGAGACCTGAATTTTCGAGTCCCAATTCTTCCAAGAACATTTCTTTGTCTTCTTCATCTAATGTGGCAATTTCTTCTTCGATTTTCGCACTGATAACTACAACTTCTGCATCGATCGATTTCGCATACTCACGTACTTGTTGGACATGGGGATTATCAGCACCGTCGTTTGCCACTTCATCTTCAGAGACGTTACAAGCGAAAAGAATCGGTTTATTACTTAAAATGCCATAGCCTTTTAGTAGTTGATTTTCATCCTGTGTTAAACCGGCTTCTCGTGCGGATTTTCCTTCAGCCAAAGTCTTTTCAATTTTTTCTAAAACAGCAGCCTCTTTTTGTAAACTCTTATCCGCGCGTGCAGCCTTTTGTAGTTTGTTGTTGATGCGTTCGACCATTTCTAAATCGGAAAAAATCAGTTCCATATGAATCGTTTCAATATCGCGCAATGGGTCGACAGAACCATCGACATGGACAATATTCTCGTCTTCAAAACATCGAATGACTTCAACGATTGCATCCACTTCTCGAATATGGGATAAAAACTGGTTTCCCAGGCCTTCGCCTTTACTTGCCCCACGAACCAGACCCGCAATATCGTAAAATTCAATTACTGCAGGGACAATGCGTTTTGAATCGTATAATTCCTTCAAATCATTTAATCGGTGATCGGGGACATTGACCAAACCCACATTTGGGTCAATGGTGCAGAAGGGGTAGTTCGCAGATTCTGCCCCCGCTTGGGTAATGGCATTAAACAGTGTACTTTTTCCAACGTTGGGTAAACCAACTATTCCTAATTTCATCTATAACTCCTTTACAAGGTACTCATCATATTCATTTATTATTTTATACCATAGTATTGTACCATTTTTACGAGCAAAGCCCTAGTATTCCATGAAAAAGCTGACCCAATCAGGGCCAGCTACGTAAGTGTCAATAACACAATAAGTGTGGAGGAGGTCAACAGGAGCTTCCTTACTCGGCCCGCTCACGGCCGAGCACGGATGCTTCGCACCGTGTGAGAAAAAATTACACGGCAAGATATGGCCTCGCAAGGAAGCTCCTGTGACCGACCTTCGTCAGCATCTGGACACTGACCCAATCAGGGCCAGCTCATTTGTTTATTCTACAGTAACAGATTTTGCGAGATTTCTTGGTTTATCTACATTCAATCCTTTCGCAACCGCCGTATAGTAGGCGAGCAATTGCGTTGGAATGACGGCAAGAAGAGGGAAGAAGTCTTCTTCTGTCGTTGGAATCATAATCGTGTGCTCACAAATTTCAGCAATTTCAGGATGATCTTCACGGGCAATGCCGATGACGCGAGCACCTCTTGATTTTACTTCCGCAATATTAGAGAGGATCTTTTCAAAAACGCTCTCTTGGGTTGCAATCGCGACAACTGGAGTACCTTCTTCAATTAAGGCGATAGGACCGTGCTTTAGTTCACCAGCTGCGAAAGCTTCCGTGTAAACGTAGGTAATTTCTTTGAGCTTGAGCGCTCCTTCCATGGCCGTTGTCCAGTCAGCCAAACGTCCTAAATAGAAAGCGGATTGAACTTCTGTAAACATTTGAGCCACCGTTTCGATGGATTCCGCTTGTCTTAAAATAGCGTCCATCTTAACAGAAAGGTTTAGGAGAGAATCCATTGCCTTCTCATCAACTTTTCCTTCGATCATCGATTGAAGATAAAGGCTGAGGAGAGCAAATACCGTAAGTTGCGATGTATACGCTTTTGTAGAGGCGACAGAAATCTCTTGTCCTGCACGAGTATAAATGACGCTGTCCGCTTCTCTTGCAATGGAAGACCCAACGACATTGGTAATGGCAAGAGTGTGTGCACCGCGATTCTTTCCTTCTTTGAGTGCAGCAAGAGTATCTGCCGTTTCACCCGATTGACTCACGAGAATTAATAAACTTTCTTCGTCAATGAGTGGGTTTTCATATTTAAATTCTGACGCTAAGCGATTGATGACAGGAATACGGAGTCGTTTTTCGAGAATGGTTTTTCCTACCAGACCTGCATGATAAGCAGTGCCGCAGGCGACAATCCAAATATTTTTATATTTTGTAAGGTCTGTTTTGAGACTTTCAAAATGGAATCCATCTTGTCCGTAGTAGGAATCGATGGTTGCTTTGGTCGTTTTTGGTTGTTCGTGAATTTCCTTGAGCATAAAGTGAGGGAAACCTTCCATAGAAGCAGCTTCTAATGTCCAATCTACGCGCTTTGCTTCCCGTTGAATCGACTGTCCGCTCTCGTCATAAATCGTAATTTCATCTTCCTTTAATTTGACAAGGTCTCCATTTTCCAGATAGATGACTTTACGCGTATAGGGCAGGAGTGCGGGGATATCACTAGCAATCATATATCCATTGTCGAGGACCCCAACTAAAAGAGGGCTTTCATGACGAACGGCGTAGAGAGTATTATCCCCTGCAAAGAGAATGCCCAATGCATAGGCACCGCGCACACGTTCTACCACTTTGCGAATGGCGTCGATTGCATCACCAGTGTAGTAGTTATCTAAAAGTTTTGCTAAAACTTCCGTATCAGTTTCTGAATAAAATGTATATCCTATATTGGAAAGTTCTTCTCTGAGTGCTTGGTGGTTTTCAATAATGCCATTGTGAACAACGGCGATTGTATTATTCTCATTCACATGGGGATGGGCGTTAAATTCTGTTGGTACACCGTGTGTCGCCCAACGCGTATGTCCAATGCCCAAATGATAATGGTAGTCATCTTCTGTCAATGCATCGATTACGTTTTGCAGTCGTCCTTTACGTTTTACGACTTTCAGTCCGTTTTCATCACCAAATGCCATGCCTGCAGAATCGTACCCGCGGTACTCGAGAAGGGCAAGCCCTTCAGAAATTGCTTTTGCTGCTTGTTGTGATCCGATGGATCCTGTAATTCCACACATATGAAATTACCTCCTTGGTTGTATTCGGAGAATCACGGACACAGTTTTGTTCCGCAGCTCACACCGCGTTTTTGTCTGTGCCTGAGGCTGTGATACCTCTGGAGTATCCGCCGATGGTTTCGATGACTCCATTCCTCGTCAACCCATAGGGTTCTGGCGCTTCAATCATTTTTTTTCTCCGTCCAACAATGGTACCACAATCCGCCAAACTTGTACAGTTCTAGGGGAAATGGCCCTCTTTTGTTATGGTATAATGAAACATAGAAAGTATGAGGAGGTATCGATGAAAACACTCAACGCAATTCGTGACTATTTAAAAAATAAAAACTGGGATGCCGTCATTATTCCGACTGCAGATCCCCATCAAAATGAAGTTCCAGCGGACCGTTATCAAATCAGACGCGCTCTTTCTGGATTTACAGGATCGGCCGGTACATTGGTCGTCATGGATACACAAGCAGGTCTATGGACCGATGGCCGCTATGAACTCCAAGGAGCGCAGGAATTAGAAGGAACTGGAATTGACCTTTACATTACGAATCTTCCTGGAACAAAAAAGATGCTCGATGCACTAAAGGAACTTCCTGAGGATGCAACCATAGCCGTTGATGCAGGACGCATGAGTTTTGGAGAATACAAAACGATAGAAAAGGGTATTGCACCACGCACGTTGACAGGCGATTTAGATTCTGATGCACTATGGGGTGAATTTCCACCGATTCCTGGAGGAGAACTCATTGTTCTTGATGACGAAAATGCTGGTGCAAGTGTACAAGAAAAAATCGACCGCTTGCGAAAGACTTTGGAAGAAAAAAAAATCGATGGCTCTATGATTGGAGCAAGCGAAGACATTGCTTGGTTATTAAATGCTAGAGGAAGCGATGTTGCAAACACACCTGTATTTTATGCTTATCTATGGGTCGATCAGTCTGCATCCATGTTATTTGTGGATACAAAAAAAATAGGCGATGGACTTAGTGCAGTTTTAGAAAAAGCCAATATAAGCGTTCATCCATACGAAACGGTGTACACTTTTGCGGAGAAAATTAAAGATCAAAAAGTACTATTGGACGAAAACCGCAGCAATGCACGGATGGTTCAAATTTTTAGAGAAAACAATGACGTTCTTTTGGAACGCAATCCGTCAGAATTTTTCAAAGCGAGAAAAAATGAAGCGGAAATTCGCCATATGAAATTGGCCCATCATGCTGATGGACTCGCTCTCACAAACTTCTTTTACTGGCTCGAAAAAGAAGGCGCTGGACATACGGAATACGAAATTGGCACAAAACTTCTCCAATTCCGCCAAGAACAAAAGGGCTTTATCGAAGAAAGCTTTGGAACGATTGCCGGATACAAAGAAAATGGAGCGATTGTCCATTATCATGCTCATCAAGAAACGGCAAAGACCTTAGAAAAAGAAAGTTTACTTCTATTGGATAGCGGTCGTCAATATGATGTAGGAACGACGGATATCACTCGCACGGTTGCAATGGGAACACTTAGAGAAGAAGAGAAAAAAGATTATACCTATACGTTAAAAGCCCATATTGCTCTATCGACAGCGCAATTTTTGGAAGGGACAAAAGGCATAGTTCTCGACGGATTTTGTCGCTATCCCCTGTGGAAAGAGGGAATTGACTTTAAACACGGGACAGGGCACGGTGTCGGATATCGACTTTCTGTCCACGAAGGCCCTATGAGTATCAGCCCAGTGTATCGCGCAGAAGCAATTGAAACAGGGCAAATTCTCTCCATTGAGCCAGGAATTTACCGTGCAGGAAAACATGGCGTCCGCATAGAAAACTTGGCTGTTGTAGAAGAAAGGGTAGAGAATGAATTTGGGAGATTCTTAGGATTTTCTCCCATTACCATTTGCTACATCGATACGGATCCAGTGGACGCACAATGGTTAACGCAAGCAGAAATTCAATGGCTCAACGAGTATAACGCCTTTGTATATGAATCTTTAGCGGATGAATTGACAGAAGAAGTGCGTGCATTTCTCCATCGTAAAACGAGGCCAATCGCTTGAATTCTGAAATCAGGGAAGCACTAGGGGCCTTACCCGATGCCCCTGGTGTTTACTTAATGTACAACCAGAATGATGACGTGATTTATGTTGGCAAGGCAATCTCACTCAAAAAACGAGTGCGTTCCTATTTTACGAATGTAGGAAATCACACGAGAAAAGTCGCTGCCATGGTCCAGCATATTGTCCGATTTGAATACATCATCGTCGACAATGAAGTAGAAGCGCTCGTTCTAGAGTCTAATCTCATCAAAGATAAAAAACCCCGTTACAATATTTTATTACGGGATGATAAGTCCTATCCTTATCTGATGTTTACAGATCATGAATCGCCGCGGATG
>CAMDZK010000089.1 GCA_945910665.1 uncultured Peptostreptococcaceae bacterium | reverse complement strand
TTTAAGTCGAATGGACATTCGAGATGCGAAGGATTTGCTGTATGCTTTTCCGAGAACCTACGAAGATCGCAGCAGACTTGTTTCCATCAAAGAAGCTATATTGGACGAATTTGTCTATTTGCGCCTAAAAATTACCTCGCAAGCGCATACGCGTTACGTGCGCTCAGGAATGCCAATGACAAAATTGGACGCTACCGATGGAGATTCTTTTCTCACACTCATCTTTTTTCATCAACCCTACCTGGGAAGACAAGTGCGTCCGGGCATGACTTTTGATGTGTATGGAAAAATCCAAAAGAATGGAAACCGATATGAAATGGTTAGCCCTCTCATGGAGCGCCCGGGGAGCCCAAATATGGGCCGCATTGTCCCGATCTATCGTTTGACACAAGGGATTACCCAAAAGGACATGATGAATTTCACGGGTCAAGCCCTTGATTTATACGCCGTGGATGAGAGCAGTGCAATTCCTCTCACGATTCGAAACGAGTACTCGCTCGTCGATAAAAACACAGCGCTTCATATGATGCATCGCCCAAAGACAATGGAGGATATTCAAAAAGGACGAAAGAGTTTAGTCTATGAAGAATTTCTCGTGTTTCATGTTGGCATGAAATTGTTAAAAAATCCAAAGGGACAAGAGATTTCTAATCCCATACATTCCGTCGATTTGAAGCCACTGATGGAGCGTTTCCCTTACGCACTAACGGGTGCCCAGCAAAGGGCTTTAAAAGAAATTTTATCCGATATGCAGGGGAGTACCCCCATGAATCGTTTGTTGCAAGGCGATGTGGGAAGCGGAAAGACAATCGTGGCATTTCTGGCCATGTATGCGACGTTTTTAAATGGCCATCAATCCGCATTCATGGCACCGACAGAAATTTTAGCCCGTCAACATTATCAATCTTTGACGGATTTACTTTCTTTTACAGGGGTTCGTGTCGAATTGTTGTTGGGTGCAACGCCAGAAAAAGAAAAAAGCCGCATCTTGGCTGCCCTAAAAAACGGCGCGGTAGATATGCTCGTCTCGACCCATGCTGCCATCAGTGATGCGGTTGAATTTCAGTCTCTCGCTTTTGCAGTGACCGACGAACAACATCGTTTTGGGGTACGACAGCGGGCCCAATTCTCTAGCAAAGGGACCAATCCCCATATGCTCGTCATGTCTGCCACACCAATTCCTCGAACCGTTGCTTTATTATGGTATGCGGATTTGGATGTATCGATTATCGATGAACTGCCGAAGGGTCGTGTGCCTATTGAGACCATTGTCATTACACCAGAATACGAAGAGCGCATGGCCACATTCGTGAAAGACAATATCGAACAGGGCAGGCAGGCTTTTATTATTTGCCCCTTAATCGAAGAAAACGAGGATTTAGCGCTAGAATCAGTGGAAGCACTCTACAGACGTCTTCAAAGTACTTATTTTCGATCCTATCGCATGGCTTTTCTCCATGGGCGCATGCCTTCAAAAGAAAAAGACCAGATTATGCGCGATTTTAAAGAAATGAAATATGACATTCTCGTTTCTACTACGGTCATTGAGGTTGGGATTGATATTCCCAACGCGAATGTGATTACAATATACAATGCAGAGCGGTTCGGCTTGGCTCAACTTCACCAATTACGGGGTCGTGTCGGTCGTGGACAATACGCTTCCTACTGTGTTTTGATCAATTACGCAGAAACAGAAGAAGCACTTCAGCGTATGCAAATTATGCAAAGGACCAATGACGGTTTCGAAATCGCAACGGCCGACTTAGAAATGCGGGGAAGTGGAGAACTTTTAGGGCAGCGCCAACACGGTGTCGGATTATTTCAGATTGCCAATGTGGCCAAAGACCAACAATGGTTTCAAGAAACCAATGAGATTGCCTCGACAATACTTAGGGCAGACCCCTATCTATCACAGCCAATCCATCAGAGATTACGAATCTCTGTGGAAGAGAAGTTTCGTATTTTAGAAGATGGGGTGATCCTAAATTAGGAGGGACTATGCGCATAATCGCAGGAAAAATGAAGGGTCGCAAGCTCTTTTCACCTAAAAATGGAGCCGTACGACCCACGTTAGATCAAACCAAAGAAAATCTTTTTAATATGCTCCAGCCTTTAAAGGAGAACGCGATTGTTTTAGACCTTTATGCTGGGACTGGAAACGTGGGTATCGAGTTTTTAAGTCGCGGAGCAAAATGTGTCCATTTTAATGACTTGTCGAAGGACAGCATTCGCACTATTTTGGACAATTTGAGACTTGTGGACTGCTTGGAGCAAAGCGTCGTAACCCAAGCCTATGCCCATAAGAAAATAAAAAAAGCAGCAGAAGAAGGGATTCTGTTTGATTACATCTTTATCGACCCTCCTTACGGGCGAGAGGATATAAAAAGAACGTTACTAAATCCCTTATTATGTGGTATACTGAATGCAAATGGGCTCATTATTACGGAACAGGAAAAAGAGCTGGAACCTCTTCAGGGAACGCCATTCCTTCTGATCGATGCGCGCATACAAGGAAGTAAGTCATTACACTTTTATAAGAGGAGCAATGCATGAGGGCAATTTACCCAGGGAGTTTTGATCCCATCACCAACGGTCACATAGACATTATCGAAAGGGCGTTAGAAGTCTTCGGTGAAGTGACTGTAGCTGTTCTCAACAACAGTCAGAAGAATTATTTATTTTCTCTGGAAGAACGTTCCGAAATCATCCAAGAGGCGTTAAAAGATTATTCTGGTATCACTGTAGGAGAATTTTCGGGTTTACTCGTGGATTATGCGAAACAAGTAGAAGCCGATGTAATCGTTCGGGGGTTGCGTGCAGTATCTGATTTCGAATATGAAATGCAAATTTCATTGTTAAATAGAGAACTTGCACCACAACTTGAAACGGTCTTTTTTGTATCGACAGGTCAGTACGGCTATCTTAGTTCGAGCTTGGTACGTGAAGTGGCCCTTCATGGAGGAGATTTAAGTTCCTTCGTACCAAAGAATGTAGAGCTCGCATTACAGAAAAAATTCAGGAGGTAGAAATGGATATTTTACAATTAATTGAAGAAATTGAAGAGATGATTGACAACGCTGGGAACGTTCCATTGACAAAAAAAGTCATGGTCGATGCGGATGAAATTAGCGAAATTTTAAATGAAATGCGTCAAAAATTGCCAGATGTGATTCGGGAAGCAAAAGTGATTACAGAAGATCGCACGAGTATTTTAGATGAAGCGAAGAAAAGTGCAGAACAAACTCGCCAAGCCGCATTAAATGACGCTGACCGTATTAGAAGCGAAGCACAACAACAAATGCAACGCATGATTAACGAACATGACGTAACAAAAAATGCAGAAAACTTAGGCAAAGACATTTTAGCGAAAGCAGAACAAAACGCGCGCAACGTAACCTTACAAGCAACCACATATATTGATGACATGTTTGCAAGCGCACAAGATCGCCTCCGTGAAATGCTCGAAACCGTTGAAGACAGCCGCAACGAATTAAGAAAAAGTAAATAAGGGAAGGCTCGCCACAGGGCGAGCTTTTTAAATTGTTCAAATTGAATGATGCTTTCAAAATAAATGTAGTTGATTATTTTATTATAAGTGTTTATAAATTTATTACTTTTGGTATAAATAGTATTACTATATAATAAAGGAGGTTATTTTATGTTTGAAACAAGTCTTATTTCTGCCGAGAACACATGGGCCCTATGGGCGATTCTGATTGGTATTGCGGCATTATCGATTTACCTTGAACAAGCGTATGCATGGGCGTCTAAAGTGACAGGGGCCATTATAGGATTAGTTATTGCGATGGCATTGTCGAATATTGGAATTATTCCAGTTTCTTCTCCTACTTACGATAATGTTTGGGGATACGTTGTGCCACTTGCCATTCCGCTTTTAATGTTTGAAACCAATCTTCGCAAGATTTGGAAGGAGTCAGGCCGAATATTAGCCATGTTTATGCTTAGCTCTATTGGCACAATTTTAGGTGTTTTCGTTTCCTTCTTTGCACTGAAGAACTTTATTCCAGATTTGCACAAGATGGCAGCGATGATGACGGGTTCATATATTGGTGGTGGAGTTAACTTTGCGGCGATGGCGGATTCTTTTGGCGCTGGTGAAGCATGGATCTCTGCGCTTACAGTTGCCGACAACTTATTGATGGCATTGTACTTCTTTGTTCTTTTAGCCATTCCTTCTATCGGTTGGTTTTTACGCAAATTTAAACACCCACACATTGATGAAGTCGAATTGCGCTCTGGAGACGATACAAAAACTCTGGCTGCACAGTATTGGAAGAGAAAAGAAATCTCACTTCGCGATATCGCTTTTGCAATAGCAACAGCCTTTATGATTGTATGGATTTCCACAGAAATTGCAAATTTCTTAGCAGCAGTCATTCCTACGGGGAACTTCTTATTTGATTTACTCAATGGATTGTTTGGGAATAAATACTTGCTGATTACGACTTTGACGATGGGACTTGCGACATTTGCACCAAAATATATGTCTTCCATTAACGGAGCACAAGAAATAGGAACCTTTTTAATTTATATTTTCTTGGTCGTCATCGGTGTTCCCGCGTCGATTCCAATTATTATCACACAAGCTCCATTATTGCTCGTTTTCACATTTATTATCGTAGCAATGAACATGATTATTTCTGTCATTTTAGGAAAAATGTTCAAATTCAATTTGGAAGAGATTCTTCTTGCATCGAATGCGAATATTGGTGGGCCGACAACAGCAGCAGCGATGGCCATTGCAAAAGGTTGGACGAAACTTATTGGTCCTATCATTTTGGCTGGTACTTGGGGTTATGTTATCGGTAATTACTTGGGAATCTTCATGGGTAACTTGTTGAAAGGTTTCTAGGGTGATTTAATGTTATTTGATATTCATGGTGATATTTTTACAGATATTGCAAATAAAAGAATTGCTGGCGATTCTGATGTCCTTAAAAAACATCATTTCGAGCGATTTACACAAGGGCAGATGTCTGGTGGGGTATTTATCGTTTGGGTAGACCCACCCCATGATGTGAATCCTAAAAAACGTTTCTGGGATATTATTAAAAATGGTTCCATTGAGCTTTTTGAAAACCGCGATTTTTTAACAGTAATTTATGATAAAGCTGGCTATGAACAAGCAGTACAAGATGGCAAGTTTGCTGTTGTCATGGGAATTGAAGGTTTATCAGCGATAGAAGATGATTTGGAACTTTTGTATTCTCTGCACCGCATGGGCTTCCGACACGCTTCCCTTACGTGGAATGAAGAAAATGCGCTGGCTACTGGTGTCAGAGGTCCCAATCAAGAAAGAGGCCTTACAGACCAAGGAAGAAAAGCGATTGAGATTTTAGAAAAGCTAGGATGGGTGATTGATGTTTCTCATTTAAATGAACGTTCTTTCTGGGGCGTGATTGAACATGTGAATGGGCCGATTATCGCGAGTCATAGTAATGCGAGAGCCATCTGTGATGTTCCAAGAAATTTAACTGATGAACAAATTTTGGCCATTGGCAAAACCGGTGGACTGGTTGGGATGAATGCATTTAATGAATTTATTCACGCAGACCAAGAATTGCGTACGGTTGATACGTTCATTGAC
>CAMDZK010000088.1 GCA_945910665.1 uncultured Peptostreptococcaceae bacterium | reverse complement strand
AAGGAAGCTCCAGCTGATCGACTTCTCTACATTTAGGGTTTGTCTACACTCTGACCCGCAACATACGTGCGGGTGCTTTACTTTTTCTCGTAAAATTTTTCTACGTGTTTTTGGAAAGATTCTGCGACGGAACGTAAAAAATCGCGCGTTCCTTCTTTGACTACTTTGCCTTCCTCGTTGAGTACCTCTGCAACATTACTAATATAGACTTCAGGTTGTTTCATCAAATCGAGAGGAAACATACTCATCGTTTGGCGAAGATGTTGATTGGCTCCAAAGGCGCCAAGCTGTCCGGGAGATACGGAGAAAATCGCCGCTGGTTTATTCACCCAACAAATATTTCCCTGGGGTCTAGACCCAACATCAAAAGCATTTTTGATGCACGCTGGCATCGACCGGTTATACTCTGGAGTAGCGAAAATATAGGCATCCGACGCTTTCATCTTTTCTCGGAATTGAACATATTCCTCTGGTGGGGTTCCTTCATCGTACTCTTCATTGTATAGGGGTAAGTTTCCAATCTCAACAAACTCTATATTCCATTCGTCAGGCAAGAATTGCACAATTTCTTTCGTGATTTTCTTCGTGTAGGACTCTTTTCGCAGTGAGCCAACTAAAACGCTTACTTTCATTGTATCCCTCCTTTACTCCTATGTACCCTTAATTAGTTTGAATTCCCTAAAGTCGCTCCGTTTGTTCCAAAAGATGTTTAGAAATTTTTCCGTGGAGTTCCTCAAAGGTTTTTCTTTCTTCTGCAGTGAAGGGACGGTAAATCTCATTTTCCCATTCTTTCATGATTTTTTTCAACATAGGGAGTGCTTCTTGCCCTTTTTCGGAAAGATACACACGTTTTTGCCTACGGTCATGCGTGTCATTTTCTCTATAAATAAAACCGTCGTCTTCCATTTGATTAATGAGTTTGGTTACATTCGCTTTATCGGTTTGTAAAAACATACCAATTCGGTTCTGGCTCATCCCTGGCACCGCTTCAATGATATTGAGCACTGCCATCGACCTCCAATGGAAGCCGTGTGATGACAATTTTTGATCCAATTGTCCCTTTGCATATCGATTTAATATACTAATATTGCATATTAGCATCATTTCTTCTTGCATAGTCACCTCCTTTTCTTTGACAATAAGGAAATTCATAATCACGCTTATTGTCTTTCGTCAATTATATTATACTTGATTAGAGTATGATTTTTTTATTTATATCTCTTTTTCTTCTTCTCCAAGTGAAATCAATCGTTCGCGACGCTTTCTGTATTCAATCAGTGGTTTATCCGCACGGAGAAGAGTCTCACCCATTTTTAATTTTGAGCGCTTGGGTCTTTGGGTTTCGACGACTCTGCGGTCTTGATGAGCGATAATCAGATTTGCCCTTTTTCCTAGGAAACCTACGAGGTGATCGATGGGTTTTATCTTCGTTACATGGTTATAGAGGCGAAGCATAAAGACCATATTTTCGTCATCTACTGGAATAAAAACACCTAAAATACGAAATTTTTCAGATATGCGATTGAGCCAGAGGTTCGGAAAATGAAAGCGCATATAACTGTTTTTAATGCGTGCGTCTTCATTTTTCTTTGGGGTTTGTCCATGGTCTACTTCATTATCAGCACTATGTTGGAATTCATCTTCTCCTTCCCAAATGACTTTGGGACCATTTACGAGCGTTTTATTTCCACGTCCGATGGTGTTGTGATGCACAAAGGGCAAATGGGCCACGTCGAGCTGATTTTCAATGGTACGGGAATAATGCACATTCCAAGGATCGAAAACTTCTGAAATAACATCTCCTTTGTCAATTAATTCTTCGAAAAATGGAGGAAGTTCTGTCGGTTCTCCATCGCCATACCACAAAAAAATGAGGTCGTGTTTTTCTCGTACCGGATAGGATCGAACATGAAATCGCTTCAAATCTTCCGTATTATTGCGTCCATTGGCAGGGATGAGCGTAGCACTTCCCGTTTTATCATATTCGATTCCGTGGAAAGGACACTGTACCGTATTTCCCATGTGTTTTCCATGACTGATTGCAGCGCCCCGATGAGCACACAAATCCATCAAGGCATGAGCAACCCCTTCGTTGTCTCGAAAAAAGACGAGCTGAATTCCCAGTCGTTTTACAGCCACAAGACTTTCTTGTTTCAGTTGCTGGGATGACAACACGGCGTACCATTGATTCTTTATCATAACGGACTCCTCATTGATTCATTATTTTACACTACGATTGTATTATACATCATTGTGCAAGGTCGTATCAAAAAAACGCCATGAAAATCCATGGCAGTTTTTTATAGGGCTTTACTTCCACCTTTTAAATCAATATCTAACAGGACAGGGCAGTGGTCAGATCCCATCACATCATCTAGGATTTGCGCGTCATTTAGTTTATCTTTAAGCGCTTCACTGACGAGGAAATAGTCAATACGCCACCCTGCGTTTCGTTCACGGGCTCTTGTCACATAACTCCACCAAGTGTAACGGTCTGTTGCATCAGGATAAAAGTGTCGAAAGGTATCGATAAACCCATGGTCCACCAAGTTTTGAAATTTTTCTCGTTCTTCATCGGTGAAACCTGCACTTTTGCGATTCGTATCTGGGTTTTTCAGGTCGATTTCTTTGTGTGCTACATTTAAATCCCCGCACAAAACCACGGGCTTCGTCTTTTCTAATTCCTTTAAATGCGCTAAAAATACATCTTCCCATATTTGACGATACTCCAGGCGTTCCAATTGTCGTTTAGAATTTGGTGTGTACACGTTGACGAGGAAAAAGTCCTGGAATTCCAGCGTAATGACGCGCCCTTCCGTATCGTGTTCGTCGATCCCTAATCCATATTGAACATCTAAGGCTTGATACTTTGAAAAAATCGCCGTTCCAGAATAGCCCTTCTTATGGGCGTAGTTGTAATATTCTTCATAGCCGGGTAAGTCCATTTCCTGTTGCCCTTCTTGCATTTTAATCTCTTGTAAACAAAAGATATCTGCGTTGGCATTCCAGAAAATGTCCATAAAACCCTTCTTCATAATGGCACGTAAACCGTTTACGTTCCACGAAATGAGTCTCATAGAACCTCCTTATGGTCTCGCTTTTTGTAAGGCAATGGTCATGGTCGTTCCATCGCCAATGTTTGACTTGAGATGGATCTCCCCATGGTGCAATTTTACCACATGCTTTACAATCGATAAACCAAGACCGGTTCCCTGCTTATTGGTACGGGCTTTGTTGCCCATATAAAAGCGTTCGAAGACCCGCGGTTGGTCTTCTTCTGAAATCCCAATTCCCGTATCTTTGACGATAAGGAGAACTTTCCTTTCTTCTTTTTGTATGATGACATCCACAGAACCACCCGGTTTATTGTATTTAATCGCATTACTAATAAGGTTTGTAATCACATCTTCCAGCATGCGATGATTCCCCTTGACAAATGCGGACTCTCCTGTGATTCTCATCGTCACATTTTTTTGACTCGCACTAATTTCGTGTTTTTTGACGACTTCTTCAGCCAACGTATAGAGATCTAATGTATCCTCCATCAAATTGAACTTTTCTTCTTTCTCTAACAAGCTGAGGCGAATGGTGTCGTCAATTAAATGGAGTAAGCGTTTGCCCTCATGTAAGATAATTCCTGCAAATTTTTTCGTATCTTCAGGACTTGTAATCCCACTTTCAATCATCTCCGCATAGCCATTAATTGAAGTCAGTGGCGTTTTTAATTCGTGGCTCACATTGGCCGTAAAATCTCTGCGCATTTGTTCTGATTCTATGAGCTGATTCATCGAGTAAGTAATCTGCGCTTTTTCATATTCGATTTCTTTTATAAGGGTTTCCAACTCAGGATAGGTTTCTTTATTATGTTCTGTCTCTCGTCCACCTAAAATTCCTTGAATTTCTTCCATGGATTGAATAATGGGTTCTAAGGTTTTCTTGGTGAACATGCGACTCGCAAGCGGGGTGAGAATAACAAAAAGACCCATAACCAATGTGGTGATGGGTAATATGCTTTTAAAAGTGTAGAGAAAATCTCTTTTGGGGAGATAGACGCTTTGCAATTCGCCTTTCTCCGTAATGATTTCGAGTCTTTGCATCTGCTCTTTTTCTAAATCACTGACGTGCTCTTCTCGATAGAGACGTTCCAAATCACCGTCATCCTGTTGTACTTTTTCCAAGTCACGTTGAAGGGCCTCTTGAAAAGAAGTCTCTTCATGTTGTAAAAAAGCGGCAATGCCTAACGAGAAGAAAAGACAGATACAGAGCAAACTTAAGAGAATCGAAAGATTCACTCTCCGTTCCATTTATTCTCCTATTTTGTAGCCGACATTTCGTACGGTTTGAATGTATTTTCCCGCGTCGCCCAACTTTTGGCGCAGGGACCGAATGTGCACATCTACGGTCCGCGACTCACCTTGATACGAAAAGCCCCAAATTTCAGCCATAAGTTTTGTACGTGTGAGTACGATATCTCTATTGTATAACAAATAGGATAACAGCTCAAACTCTTTATAGGTCAGTTCCACAGGCACATCGTCGACATATACCATCCGCTTTTCTAAATCCATAAAGATTTCCCCGAGAGATAAATGGACGCTTTCTTCTACTTCTTGCGGAAACCGGCGTAAAACAGCTTTCACCCGAGAGATGAGCTCCATAACACCAAATGGTTTCGTGATATAATCATCGGCTCCCATATCGAGTCCTTTGACTTTGTCGTATTCACTGCTTTTCGCCGTAAGCATGATGACGGGAGTTTCTCTTGTCTCTTCCCTTTTTCTGAGTTCTTGCAAAATGGTATACCCATCATCTCCTTCCAGCATGATATCGAGAAGAAAAAGATGGGGGGTTTTCTCTTTTAAAGCCTCATAAAGTTCTTCTGCTTTAGAGAATCCTTTTGCTTTAAACGAAGAATTATTGAGGGCATAGCAAATCATCTCACGGATATTTTCTTCATCTTCTACGACGAAAATCGTATGCATTTTATTCACCTACTTTGTAGAGTTCGTGTTGTCCAGTAATCGAAAATACGACCCATTCCGCTACATTTTGCGCATGGTCGCCAATGCGCTCTAAATATTTTCCAATCATAAGGACGTCAATAATATTTTGCGGATCCTCTTCTGATAAGCGAATTTCTTCGATTACAATATCTCTCAGATGATTAAACCCTTCATCCACGAGATCATCCATCGCGATGACTTCATCAGCTAAGTCCAAGTCACCATCGCGAAAAGCGCGTAAGGCTTTTTTAAGCATATTAATGCTTGTCCCACTCATATTGGACACAGTTTCAAAAGTAGCGTCAATTTTTGTATTCTCACAGTAATGGAGGGTAATTTCTGCAATGTCTGCCGCCTGATCGCCGATACGCTCTAAGTCTGTAATCATCTTCAAAACCGTGGAAATCAGTCGTAGATCTGACGCGACGGGTTGTTGACGCATGAGAAGGTTCATACATTGTCGTTCAATGTCTTTTTCCATGGCATTGATGGTGTCATCCCCTTCGATAACTTCTTTCGCCATTTCCAAATTGCACGCGGTGAGTGCTTTAATTGAATTTTGAATGGCGACAGACACCATTTCGCCCATTTCTTCTAAATTGTTATTGAGTTTATCCAGTTCTCTCTCAAATCGATTTCGTACCATTGTTTGCTCCTTTTACCCA
>CAMDZK010000087.1 GCA_945910665.1 uncultured Peptostreptococcaceae bacterium | reverse complement strand
AAGAAAATAATAAACAAGAAAAAAAGCGCTGCAAGGGTCAATCCACTTGCGCGCTTTTTTGATTATTGCAATACTTTTTGAATTTCGTGAAAGACTCCATCAGATACGGAATTTTGACCACCAATGGCGTACACATGATTCGCTTGGGATGCTTTCACATAGTCTTTTAATTCTGCTCCAACTGCATCGGACACGAGGACCAGCGGTGCGAAATTCAGCCTTGCTGTGCTCACACCTGTAAGTGTATCAGCCTCCGTTTTCCCCGTCGTAAAGAGGACGACGCGTGGACGAGGATAGAAGGTTTGGGCAATTTTTAATGCCGTTTCATAACGATTCGATCCTGCCGTACGGGTCACAGTTTTTCCTGTACTTTGAATGACCGCATCTGTAACAGAACTTGTACCGCCTAACACATGCACAGTTTTCGCTTCCTTTACAAGGGCCATGGCATCTGTTGTGAGTGTATTGCCATCGGTTAAAATAATGGGACTTTCTGTCATAGCAGCGTAACCGCCAATGGCAAGGGCATCCATCGTGTTTTGTCCACTAGCAATAAAAACCATAAGTGGCGCTTTCGTTTCCTTGATCAAGCGAGCATTGATTTTTTGGTTCGTATCATAGCGGTTCACTCCTGCGATACGCTCCACTTGAATGCCCTTCGTTTTTAACGCATTTTCAATCATTGGATCAATTGCATTGGCTCCCCCAACGATTACGACGCGTTTTGCTTCTAATCGAAGAATTTCCGTCATCACATGAGCGGGAATCGTTTTTTGTTCTGACAAGAGAATTGGGGCATCCCATACGGAGGCAAGGGGTGCTGCAGAAAGAGCATCCACCCCTTTCAATCCGCTGGCTAGTAAAACTGTATCTGCTTTTGCATAACTATCTTGGCTAATGGCGACGGCCGTTGCATAGCGATTATTCCCTGCTAAACGGGTAGCATTGACCTTTTCTAAAAAGCCCTCATTCACCGTATTATTTTCAAGTACTGCATCTTCTTTAATATAGCCTACACTTTGGAATGAATAGCTGTTTTCATCGATTGTGTCGATGGCTCCTTGAATTTCATAGCCTCCAGCTACTTTTCCACGCAATAAAACGTAGATGAAATAATTATGCGCGCCTCCTGAATTTTGCAGAGTGTAGGCAGGTTTTCCTGAGAATACGGGGTTATTATACACAGGAGTTCCTGCGTGGACACGAGCAATTTCGTATTCTTTGGTAGCGCCTACAAAACGTTTGAGGGCTTCATAGTGGCCTACGACTTTTTCACCCCAATAAGGGTCTGAAGCGTAGCGCACATTCATGCCCCAATTTTTATCTCCTAAAGATCCTCCATTGTAATACCATGTGGAAGGGCTCAAATACTGTTCGCTGAGTTTTATCTGCGCCATATAATTGAGATTGTCACGAATACTATAAAAACCATCGGCATTTCCATACGGATTGTCGTCCGTCGCACCAATTCCAAAGAGATTATTTTTGTCAGCGGCGATTTTACTCATTCCCTTGCCACTTTCGTGGGCAGCGAGGGACAAAAGGACACCCGCGTTGATTCCCCATTGGTCTTCAATTCGTTTTAAGTCGCGTCCAATTCCATTCATTTTGGATGTGGGGAGATTCCAAGAAGCGATATACGCATCCAATTGTTCTGCAGTCCAAGTCGTTTTGGAGCGTATCGGCAGCATTTTAAAATACGGTTGATGGGTTCCTGCTAACTCCGTTAATTCCGGATCTGTAAAATAATTGTAGGCATCCTTTGAATAATAAGGAACATCCGCTTCCATAAAAGCAGGGCTTTCCCCTAAGTTAATTGTATGGGCCGTAGGTACGTAGCGGTTTGTCGTCTCGTCGAAAGCATAGATTTGGATGACGTGGCGCAAAGCACCACCCGTTGAAATATAGTGGCTTCTCGCAGGATTTTGAACGCTTGGAATGAGTTCTACCATATCGATGGGTAGTTTGTTTTCTGCTTTAAAAATAGGGCCTTCCATCCCCATTAATGCAATGGATACATTTTCACCATCGTGGGAAATCAGATGTGCATCATAGCCACCATTCACGTAGGAACTATGGGTTGATGTTCCAAAGCTGAAGATCGATTCACCTGCTTTTTCTGGCGCTGTTACCGCAATTCCATCCACCATGCGGATGACGCCATTTCCCATTTTCCTGTCCTTGTCGATGACCACAGCATTGGCATCAGAGGAGGCTTCAAAAGCAGCCATGGCTTCGTCATAGGTGGCAAATTCTTGGAGGTTCGAAAAAGAGCCATCTTCTGCAGCAATCGCCAATTGATAGCGTAGTACGGGAGCAGGTTCTTTCTCGGTTTCTGAATTTTCAGGTTCTGTAATTTCTGTTTCTTCTACATCCGTCGACGGTGATTCACCATCTGCTCCTAATCCCATGACGGGAACGAAGAGCAAAAGGAGTAGAAGAAACATACGAAAGTGCTTCATTGGCATTCCCCTTTCTTTAATATACGATTGTATTGTTCAATGATATCTCCAATAATTTTCTCTTCGGAGAATTCTTGATGCGCCCACTGGGCAATGTGTGCACGGTTAAAAACCGTCGTCGCCATTTCATTCATCGCTTCGTAAATGGCGTCTGTATCTCCCACGGGGACATAGCGTCCATTTTCGTCCCGAAACAAATGCTCAGGACCGCCGCAGCGGGTGGCAAGGACCGGGAGTCCACTCGCCCAAGCTTCAATATAAGACAGTCCGAACGTCTCGTGGTGGGAACACAAGGCGAAAAACTGGGCATCTTCGTATTCTTTTGCAATCACCTGGCGATCGACAATGCCACGAAGAAAAATACAATCTTCCATGGTAGCGGCACGAATTTTTTGTTCTAATTCGTTGTGTGCATCACCTCCGCCAAAAATATGAAAGACATATTCAGGCGTCTCTTTTCGAAAACGAATAAACGCATCCACAAGTTCAAACATACCCTTTTCTTTCGTGAGTCTTCCCGTGCTCACGATTTTTTTCGCAGGTGGTTCATTGGAATAATGAAAGGTTCCAAGACTTGGTAAAATGGGAATATTCACTGTATCGACACCAAATTCTTCTTTTAATTTGGTCTGAAACCTTGGGCTCACTGCTTGTACGACATCGGCTGTATTATATGCGATGCGGGCTGCTTCTTTTAAGGAAGGTTCGATCACTTTTTGATTGATGTGGCTGTTCGGTTCACAGACGTAAAGAGGGATTCCAGTTTCTTTTTTTAAAAGTGCTGCCAAATAGGCATAGTCCGTAAACACGGCATGAAGAAGGTCAGGTTTTCCTTGTTCTTTGACCACGCGATTGTACATTTTTTTGAGCGCCTTGTAAACAATGGGATAATAAATTCCCTTAGGCAAATTCCCAATGGGCCAGTCGATGCGATACAAGTTGATTTCTCCCTCTTTTGAAACGCGAACCCCAAAGGGTCGTTTTCTTAAAAAGGAGCGCATATCCAAGGCGATAAAGGAAACTTTGATGCCCGCTTTCGCAAGGCCATGGGCATAATCCGCCTCAAAAATTCCATGGGTTTTGTATTGCTCGGTAGGATAACTCCTGGCAATCATGAGAACATGGGTCATCGTGTTCTCCTTAAGGGCAGTAAATCATCTGCCACTTGCTGTGCTCTTGCTTCCCACGTATGGGAAGGGAGTAAACGAACCACATTTTCTTGCTTTTCTTTAATTTCTTCAGGGTGAGCGAGTAAATATCGGAAAAGTTCTTCCATCGCTTTTGCGTCATATGGAACTGCCCATCCAATGTCGTTTTTTTCTAAAAAGTCGCCAATCGCCGTGTCTTTAATGGAAAAAATGGGCCGCATGTTTCCCATGTATTCAAAGACTTTAATCGAAATACAAAAATCATTGTAATCAGGACTGTTTTCGCTGATAAAATAGCGGGCAAGCACTGTTGCCTCTTTAAAGTAAGGTTCCAATTCATCGTAATTTTTATGGATCATGCGAATGCGGTCCCCCACATATTTTCCGTACATGTGTTCATGGGCTTTCCAGTCCGACTCTCGTGTGCACACAGTCATGGTTACATCTTCCACTGCCTCCACTGCTTTAAACAATTCTTCCATTTCATAGTGAGATCCAAGTCCGCCCACATAAAATACGTGGAAAGGCTTTGTAGGCACAGGAGTGTAAGAAACGCCCTTATCTGCACCGGGGGGTAATTCTTTGATGTTCATGTGAAGTGGTCTTGGAAATTTTTTCTCCATTTGCTTTGTTTGCAAATAAAAAATATCCAAATACTTTTCATATTGTCGCAAGTCGTACTTGAAATTTTGGGTGGCGAAAAGTCCCTTTATCCCAGGCACATTTTTTCGATAGGCAGGATACACCCAGTGAATATCCCGATAATACAATCCAATGGGAATGCCCTGTGCTTTAACCCATTTAAAAAAGCCGAAATCTAACAAAGGATGCGTCGGTAAATGGTGCTTTTCAGTAAGAAGGGTAGGCATGTTGCTGTTTTCTGCGTACATAAAATCATACACGACTCCCTGTTTCACCTTCTCTTTCACCTGATCCATCTTTTCTTTGCGCGTTTTAGCATCTCCCTCGATAAAATCGACCGTATACCCAATGGCTTCAAAGGCGCGGAGCATTTTTATGGGACGAATATGAGATCCGGACATATAGTTGGGATCGATTTCTAAAGGAATATGGAAAATACAGTGTTTCATCGTGCCTCCAATCGTCTGTAAAGTGCTTCGTATTTCTCTCCGATGGACTTCCAGCTAAATTGATCGGAAAAAGCAAAGGCGTTTGCAGAAATTGTTTCATAATTTTTAACGACATCTTCGATCCGATCGGCAATCTCTTCTGGATTGTTATACTCCACGTGGTATCCAATATGTCCTTCTTCCGCTTGACCATCAAAGCCCTGCCCTTTTGAGTAGATAATGGGAAGGCCTTGTGTCATCGCTTCGACATAAACGAGACCAAAGGTATCATACTTAGAGGCCATGACGAATATCGCGGAAGAACGGTAATGCTCAATGAGCTCTTCTTTCGACGTAAAGGGAATATAGGTCACATCCCCACGTTCTTGAAGCTGTTCTCCCGTTTTTGTATCAAAAATTTTACCAATGACTTTTAGTTCTGCTTCGACCCCTCGTCCCTTTAAAACATCCAAGGTCTGTAAAAGTGTATGGACATTTTTATTGCGGTCAATATTTCCTACAAAGATTAAACGCAAGGGCGTGTGCATTTCTTTTTTTGGGGCTCCTTTATTCTCAAACCAAAAGTTGTTCGCACCAGACCCTATGACGATCGATTTTTTTCTAAGTTCTTCTTCTACATGTTTCGGGATGAGTTGTGTCATCACTTGCTCTAAATAAGAAGGGGAATAAAAAACGATGGCGCTGGCCTCTTCTAGAATCCGGATTCCTTGTTTGCGCAAATGGGGCATATAGCGAAAGAATGTATTTACGTCCGTGTTTTGCACCTCTACCACATAGGGCATTCCCGTTCGCTCTTTCCAAAGCTTTGCCACACCTCCGTTAATAAACCACGAATGGGCGTGGGCAATCCCCTCTTTTTGATTGCCTGCAAAGGCAAAGAGGTCTTTTTCTATATTTTTAATTTTGCGGTAGTATAAAAATCGGTCCAGAAAATGAAAGTTCTTTCTGTAATACAGTTTCATCCGCTCCGTAT
>CAMDZK010000086.1 GCA_945910665.1 uncultured Peptostreptococcaceae bacterium | reverse complement strand
GATCTTTAACTTATTCTTTTTTCTAATACTCAATTTTTTCCTCCTGCTTTTTTCTGCAGTCAGAACAAATCCCAAAAAGTTTCAACGAATGATCGACAATAGTGAAATCGTATTTTACCTCTACATCGGCTTCTAATTTCTCTAACATATCGGTATGAATTTCAATCACTTTGTCGCAACGATTGCACAACAAATGATGGTGCTGATGCTCCTCATCGATGGATGCGAGTTCATAACGATAGACGCGTCCATCAAAATCGAGTTTGTGCACGATTCCCAATGAATCAAAAATCTGTAGTGTGCGATAAATCGTCGCAATCCCTACATGACTTCCAAAATCCTGTAATTTTTCGTGAATTTCTTCGGGGGATAAATGTTCCCCTGCATTATCTCTAAGCACTTCAAACATTGCGTCTCGTTGTGCTGTGTTTTTATATCCGTTTTCTGATAGGATTTTTCGAATGCTTTGTACGTCCATTCAATCACCTATTGTAATGCTTCTTTTTTCAGTTCTTCATAGACTTTGATGGCGTCATTTAATTCTTCATCATCGTCAATTCCTGCTAAATACATTTCTCCTTGTTCATCTTCTTCAATGCGGAGAATATAGGTCTCTTCTTGTGGTGGTTCTACGGGATACAAGACGGCATAATTTTCATCGTCCATACCAAAAGTATCCAGCAATTCAAAAACTTGCGTTCTTCCAAATTCGTCGACTAATTCAATGCGTTCCATGATTTTCCTCTTTACTTTTGTTGGTCCAAATAGCGCTGCAAAATAATTTGCGCGGCAACTTCATCCACAATTCCTTTTTTCTTCTGAGGATTCATGGACGATTGCGACATCATATATTCTGCCGCCTTTGTCGATAATCGTTCGTCTTGAAAGTATATGGGCAATTCATACCGGTCTCGTATAAAGCCCGCCACTTGCTTCACTTTGTTTCCCTGGGGTCCAATGGTATTATTCATATTTTTAGGAAGACCGATTACAAAACGATCCACATCGTATTGTTTCACATAGCCATCCAAAACGTCTAAATCTTTCATGAGCTTGGTTCGGCGAATTGTTCCCACGCCTTGCGCCGTAATTCCCAAAGGATCTGATACGGCCATGCCAATGGTTTTATCACCAATATCTAATGCCATGATTCTCTTCATACTCATACCCCTAAATAACTTTAATACAAAATTCTGGACAAGTAAATGCGCAGTATCCACATAAAATACAATTCTCATTCACGACTGCTTGTCCATCAATGACGTGAATGGCATTGTGATTGCATCGTTTTTCGCAATTGCCACAGCCAATACAGTAATCGTCAATGGAGAGATGCCGTGGTTGTTTTCGCAAGCGGTCGTGGAGATCCTCCCTAGGCTCACCAGAAAAAAGAGCGATATTCGCATCAATTTCATCGACGGATTGCATGCCAATAGCTACCGCGTCGATGTTTGGATTTACAAGGACGAACGAAATACTCTCCCGCGCTGTGGGAATCAAATGGCCACCACCTAAGGCTTTCATTCCATAAATTCCTATCCCTGCCGCTTTCGCTTTTTCAATAGCACTATCCATCATTTCTCTAGTTCCGTCAGCAATGCCGATTCCCTTTTCATTGTAAATGGGGTGAATCACTTCGATGAGTGGGTGGTTGATTCCTCCAAGCACTCCTGCCACAAAATGGGTGGAGAGACCCAATGCGCGAATTTTTCCCGCTTTTTTTTGTTCGGCAAAATAGAGGAGAGCTTCTTCATGACCTCTCAATGTGTGCTCCGATTCTTGTTCGTGGAGCAAAAATAAATCAATATAATCCGTACCCAGCTGCTCTAAAGCTTCTTCAAAGGCTGCTTTGGCCGTGATGGTATCATAGGCATAGCTTTTGGTGGCAATAATGTAATCTTCTCTTGGGATGGTTTCTAAAGCTTTTCGAATATAGGCGTAGTTCTCATAGTACTGCGCCGTATCGACAAAGTTGACGCCTTTTTTATATGCGTCCACCAAAAGAGCTGCCCCCTCTTTAATGGACAGATTTCTTTGCATTTTCGTCATCGTAAGAGAACCAAAGCAAAGTCTCGATACTTCGATTCCTGTGTGACCCAATGTGCGTTTTTCCATCTTAAACTCCAAAAAAAGATGCGTACCTACTGGCACGCATCCTCATCGTTATTTTCCAATCGCTTCACTTTCGATGTAAGCTTTGAGTACCACGGTGAGCAAGTCATCCCGTTCTAATTGACGGATGAGCTTTCTGGCATCGTTGTGGCTTGTAATATAGGTGGGGTCTCCGGACAAAATATAACCGACAATTTGATTGACCGGTTCATATCCTCTTTCCTCCAGCGCTTCATACACTCTCTTAATCACTTCGTTGACTGGAAGTTGTTCTTCTTTAAAGCTATCAAACTTCATGGTATGATCTAAGTTCTCTGGCATCCGTATCCCTCCCTTGGTTGCGTACGTTTATACAATTTGTACTTTTATTATATCACAAACTTTGCTCAATGCGAAATCAATTTGAGAAGCGTCTTTTCCGCCAGCGGTCGCCATATCCGGACGACCGCCGCCATTTCCGCCCGTGAGTTTTGCCACTTCACGAACAAGGTTTCCCGCATGGAGTTTTTGACCGACTAAATCTTTGCTGACAGCTGCGACAAATTGGACTTTTCCTTCGTTTTCAGTCCCTAAGACCACCACGCCAGATACCATTTTATCGCGCAGGCGATCGGCAAGTTCTCTTAGTCCATCCACTTTCATGTCGTCCACACGAGCGGTAGCGACTGAAATTCCTTCGACGGTTTGTGTATCTTGTAAAATTTCGTCCACGCGACCCGTGTTCTTTGCAGATTGTAACGCTTGGATTTCTTTGTCTTTTTGCTTATTATCCTCGATCAGTGTTTCCACTTTGTCGACAATTTCAGTTTTTTGGCTTTTTAACGATGCAGCTACGCGGTCCAATATCTTTTGTTGTCCACGCATAAATTCATAGACGCCAAGGCCTGTGATGGCTTCAATTCTACGAACTCCTGCGGAAATTCCAGATTCTGAAACAATGTGGAACATTTGAATTTCTGCTGTGTTGCTTACGTGGGTTCCACCGCACAGCTCTTTTGAAAAATCGCCCATCGTTAATACACGTACAACTTCTTGATATTTATCTTCGAATAGACCGATGGCACCTTCTGCATTGGCTTCTTCTAGGCTCTTTTCGATCGCTGTAACAGGCATCGCTTCTGCAATTTTTTGGTTGACAATGCGTTCAATTTTATCGAGCTCATCTTTTGTGATCGCTTGAAAATGCGTAAAGTCAAAACGCAGACGTTCTTGATCGACCATCGAACCCGCTTGTTCAATATGGGTTCCTAAAACAATGCGCAGCGCTGCATGGAGCAAGTGCGTTGCCGAGTGATTTTTCATTGTCGCCGCACGCGTTGTGTCATCAACAGATAGAGTGGCTGCATCGCCTTTTTTCAAATGGCCTTCTTCCACGCGTACATTGTGTAAAATGGCGCCAACAGAAGTTTTCTTTGTATCGGTAACCGTTGCTTTACCAGCTCCAGTAAGGAGCGTACCGCGGTCTCCCGCTTGTCCACCACCTTCTCCATAAAAGGGGCTCTTTTGGGTGACGACAAGCACTTCATCACCTGCCATCGCTTCTTCAATTTCTATATGGTCTTTGTAGATGGCGACAATAGGGCTTTCTCCATCTTTTTCCGTATACCCGATAAACTCAGTTTTAGGAAGTTCTGAAAGAGCATCCTGTGCTCCCGCTTCCCATCCGATGGAACCACCCATGCCGTGGGCTTTGGAGCGCGCTCTTTGCTCGTTCATGGCTTCAGAAAATTCTATTTCATTCATAGTCATCCCTTGTTCTTCTAACATTTCTCTTGTTAAGTCGATCGGGAAACCGTACGTGTCATATAGTTTAAAAGCATCGGCACCGGAAAGTACTGCTTCTTTTTGTTCTTTTAATTGGGCAATTTTTCCCTCTAACAAATTCATGCCTTGAGTAACGGTTTGACGGAATTTTTCTTCTTCAGCTTCTACCACACGAGTGATCATTTCTTGACGCTCGCGAAGTTCCGGATATCCTGATTCATAGAGCGTAATGACCGCATCGATGATTTTTCCCATAAAGTTTTCGTGCATGCCTAATAAAATCCCGTGGCGCATCGCACGGCGCATCAAGCGGCGTAACACGTACCCACGGCCTTCGTTAGAAGGTAGTACACCATCTGAAATGAGGAATGTCATCGCTTTCGCATGGTCGCATAAAACGCGAATGGAAATATCTTCCTCTTCAATTACTTTATACTTTTTATTCGTTACTTCTTCAATTTTTCGAATGAGATTTTGATTGGAAGAGACTTCAAAAATATTATCCGCTTCCTCCATGACCAAGTTCAAACGCTCAAGTCCCATCCCTGTGTCAATATTTGGTTTTGCTAAGGGAATATAACTTCCGTCTGGTTGGCGGTCAAATTGTGTGAAAACAAGATTCCACACTTCAATGAAACGCTCTCCATCAGCAGCTGGTGATAAATCTTCAGGAAAAGCCATGTACTTTTCTCCGCGGTCGAAGAAAATCTCTGAACAAGGGCCGCAAGGACCGAGTTCTAATTCCCAAAAGTTTGTCTCTTTTCCTAGACGCTGAATGCGATTTTCGGGCAATTGCCCAACGGTTCTCCAGAGTTCATAAGCTTCGTCGTCTTCTTCGTAGACAGTTGCCCATAAACGCTCTTTTGGGAGTCCCATTTTTTCAGTGAGAAATTCCATTGCCCAGGCAATTGCTTCTTTTTTAAAGTAATCGCCAAAGGAAAAGTTACCGAGCATTTCAAAAAAGGCTGCGTGACGTTGTGTTTTTCCTACATTTTCAATATCTTGCGTGCGGATACATTTTTGAGAAGTGGCCACACGGTCTTTGGCAAACTTTTTTTCTCCTGTAAAATACTTCTTTAAGGGTGCCATCCCAGCATTAATCAATAATAAACTGTTATCATCTTGTGGGATGAGCGGAAAGGAATGCATGATAATATGATCTTTTTCGTTGAAAAAATCTAAAAACTGTTGGCGTAAGCCGTTTAAACTGTTGTCTCTCATCTTTCACCTCTATATATTTCTTTTTCTCTGACTTGCTTGAAAATGTCGAATAACAATTAAAATAACCGCCACAACAGGTACGGCGAAAATCATACCCAGGAATCCAAAAAGCGATCCTCCGATGACTAAACACAATAAAACGACAAAAGGATGAAGTCCCGTCGAATCCCCCAATAATTTCGGCCCGATAATGTTGTTTTCAACCCACTGAATAAGGACAAAAAACACGGCCACACGAAAGGCTTCAAAAGGCCCTTGCATAAGTGCCAAAAACACCGCTGGAACAAATCCTAAGAACGGTCCAATATAGGGAATAATATCGGCAATCATCGTAATCATCCCAATGACAATGGCAAAGTCGATGCGAACAATAAAAAGGAATATGGCCGTCACAACACCGACAAACACCGCCATGAGGAGCCTTCCTCGAACAAATTGGGATAAGGAGCGGTCAATATCTCTTCCCAACGCAAACACGGGTTCTTTACGGTTGGAAGGGATGACTTCAATTAAGAATTGTTTGAAGGTTTCTTTGTCTTGTAGAAAGTAGGCTGGACTTTTTTAAACCTCTTAACTTTACAGTACCCTGAGTAACAGTGCTATG
>CAMDZK010000085.1 GCA_945910665.1 uncultured Peptostreptococcaceae bacterium | reverse complement strand
TGCCTATGGGAGCAAAGACTCTCTTCGTAAAATGTTGGGAGATAATCAGACTGTACAGATCCAAATGGATGGTCCAATTGAAGGGATGACCGAAAAACTTCTCCAATTACAAGGTGTCGATGCAGTCCTTCAAAAAGAAGATGAATGTTATGAAATTACAACGAATACAAAAGAGTTTCATTTAAGTGAAATGATACGAATGGTGGAAGCGAGTGGAGGAAATTTCCAAGGAATCGATGTTGAAGAGCCATCCTTGGAAGAAATATTCCTCAATTTGACCGGCCGTTCTCTGAGAGATAGGTGATTTGATGTTTATTGCAGAGTTAAAGCTGATATTTGAAAGTTTCAAATCTAATTTTATTTCCTTTGCGATTTCTCTTATAGGACTTCCTTTATTTTTGGTTTTCATCATGTCGATGATTTCCACGGATTCTTTTGCCCATGAACCAGAAAATTTAGAGATTCCAATACAAATACTCGATCATGATCAAACGACAGAATCGAATGAAATCGTTCAAATGTTGCATGCTTTATCAGCACAAGGAATCGTCCAACTCAAAGAGGATGCATCGACTCAAATTGTTATTCCTGAGGGGTACAAAGATGCACTTGATCGTAGGGACGCAATCGACATTCCCATTCAAACCGGTGCGGATTATAGCTACTATGAGGTGACAATACTCCAAGCGGTTCTTGAAATGCTCACCTCCGCACAACAAGAAAAAATAAATTTCGACCAATTGACGAGTGCACAAAATCTCAATGCAAACGAATTGGAAGAAATTGAGCAAATTTGGCAAAACATCACCCAAAGTGGGCACGGGAAAATTGAAATTGTAGAACCCACCCAAGAATTAAGTGCACGCGAATATTTTTCTGTGAATTATCTGCAATTTATCTTTCTCATGCTCGTAGGTATGCTCATGGTCGGAGCAAAACAAGTTAAAGAATCTACTGATCTTGAGGCGAGAACAGAACTGACACCCCATAGTTCATTGAAGAAAATGGTCATGAAAGTCATTACGACAGCCATTGAATTTTATATCTTTGGGTTATTGTACATTCTTATTGTGCACATTTTAGGATGGGGATTCCAAGGAAATCTGCTCCAGCATGGCGTCAGTTTGCTTCCTATTGTATTTATTTTTGCTGGCTTTGGTACGATACTAACAGAAATTGTTCCAAAAAAATTCGCGATTCTCGTGTACCAGCTTATGAATATTGCCGTCTTGTTTGTCGGCGGACTTTTACCGCCGATGGGATTCTTAAAAGGCACTTTTCTGGATGTGTTCGCTGGAGGAAATCTCTTGCGCGCGACGATTCAGCCATTTTTACAAACGATGCTCGGTACTTTTCACTGGCAAAATCTAATTCCTTATTTTATTTTCGCCACTGTTTTGTTTGGCATGAGCGTCGTCATACTATCGGTTGTAGAAAGGGTGAAAGCATGAAATTGATCGACTTTGTCATAAATCATATAAAGCGCCTTCTCAGTGATTGGAAGAGTGCGCTCTTTGTTTTAGTCCTTCCAGCGGGGATGCTCGCCTTTACTCTTTTGCCCTATTTACTTGGTTCGGATGCCAATTTGGGACCTGTACAAACTGTGAACTTGGATGGGGCAGGGTTAGGTGTAGAACTTCTTGATAACATCCCACTTAATCAATCGATTTCGACGTTAACGGTCGATGAAGAAATCCAACGATTGAAAGACTTTGAAACGGAATTTCTTGTCGTAATCCCTCAAGATTACACGGAAAAAATTCAAATGGGAGACATCCCAACACTTTTATACTACAGCAGAGACGAAAGTGCAGTGCATCTCCAAATGATGCAGCTGATCGATCAAGCTTCCCAAGAGTTGATTAAAAACGAAACGATGAATCACATAGGAATTCCGTGGGGAGATGCGAACAATACCATTTCAGTAACCCATGTAGCAGAAGATAATGAGCTAGACAGCGCGATGATGCTCTTATTGCTGATGAGTTCCTATTTCATCATTATTTTTTCATCCAATGCAGGTGCGGAACTCATCGATATGAAAGAAAAGAAAATTACCCACCGGGTTCTCGTTTCTCCGAATCGAGGGTTCGAAATTCTGTTGGGTATGGCGATTGCAAATTTTCTTATCACTTTTGTTCCTTACGTATTTTCTCTGTACGTGTTGCCACAGTTATTTGGCATGGATACGCCGCCGCTTTATGTCATCGTATTGGTTATTGCGTGTATGAGCTTCTTTTCCATCGCTTTATCTCTTTTTGTCGCTCGAATTTTCAAAAGAAAAGAGATGGCATCCTTTTTTCCAACCATATATGGTCTTGTTGGATTTTTCTCCACACAACTGGTGATGATGGAAAACGAAAACCCTGTATGGAATATCATTTCCTACGTGACACCCTTACGCTACATTGCGGAGCTACTCTTCCACGGCGATTATCTTCAAAACGCTTTAATTATTCTTGCGATGACATTCTTTTTGCTCTTAGCTGGAGGAACAAATTTGCAACGATTTGCAGAAGATTAATAAGAGCAAATCATATACAATCAGGATGTTTGAGAATCTGGTGCCAGCACCAGATTCTTTGTTTTTAGAGACTTCTACGATGCATAAGGGTATATATCTTTCAAACATACGGACATAGGACTTTCTTATAGGAGGATGATATGGAATACATGATCGATTATTTTTATCCGGAAGGACATTCAATTTGGGCCCATCTTTTTCATGAAGGAAATTTTTATGAGGCCTACGACTTTTTTGGCGCTCATTTTGACGAACACGAAGGAGTTAAAGGGGTGCGTTTTGTCGTTTGGGCACCAAGGGCGCAATACGTGAATGTCATCGGAGATTTTAACGGGTGGGATGAGTATAATCTCCCCATGGAACGCATTGATAATTCGGGCGTTTGGCAAATCTTTGTAAAAGGTGTCAACGAATACGATGCGTACAAATACCGCATTGTCGCCCCCACAGGAGAAGTGCGATACAAAGCAGACCCCTTCGCTTTTCATGCACAAACACGGCCAGAGAATGCATCGAAAGTCTATTCGCTCGATGGATTCCAATGGACGGATCAATCCTATCAGAAGAAAAAAGAGAAAGTCGATACCTACACATCACCCATGTCTATTTACGAATTAAATGTATTATCATGGCGAAGAGGCGAACACAATTCATTTTTAAATTATCGCGACATCGCCGATGAACTCGTTGTGTATTTAAAAGAGATGAACTATACGCACGTAGAGATAATGCCGATTACAGAATTTCCCTTTGATGGGTCGTGGGGCTATCAAGTTACAGGATATTTTGCTGCGACTTCTCGGCTTGGTACCCCAAAAGACTTTATGTATTTCGTCAACACAATGCATAAAGCAGGCATCGGCGTCATATTGGACTGGGTCCCCGTTCACTTTGCCAATGACGATCATGGACTCATTCGCTTTGATGGAACGGACTGCTATGAATGGTTTGATCCTTACAAAGCAGCCAACGATCAATGGGGAACTCTCAATTTTGATTATTCGAAACCAGAAGTGGTGAGTTTTCTCATTTCAAGTGCCGTATTTTGGCAAAAAATATTTCATATTGACGGTCTTCGTGTCGATGCAGTTGCTTACATGCTCTACCTCGATTTCACTGGAAAAGACATTCGAAACAACAGCGGTGGGAATGAAAACATCGACGCCATTAACTTCTTACGAAAACTCAATGAAGTCGTTTTTTCCTACTTTCCAAAAAGTCTAATGATCGCAGAAGAATCTACCGCATGGCCTCTTGTCACCGCCCCCACCAATATGGGAGGCTTGGGGTTTAATTATAAGTGGAATATGGGATGGATGCACGACATTTTGAAATATATGGAAATGGATCCGATTGACAGGCGTGCACACCACCACTTATTGACCTTTACCATTACCTATTGCTTTTCGGAAAACTATATTTTGCCACTGAGCCATGACGAAGTCGTGCACATGAAAAAGTCGCTTCTTGACAAAATGCCTGGAGAATACGAGCAAAAATTTGCTTCCTTACGACTTCTCTACGCCTATATGTACGCGCATCCTGGCAAAAAACTCCTATTTATGGGGGGCGAATTTGGACAGTTTGCCGAATGGAACGAATGGCAGTCCCTCGATTGGCATTTATTGGGATACGATATGCATCGCAAGATGAAGGACTACGTATCAGCGCTTAACCGCATCTACAAAACCCAAAAACCACTCTACGAAGAAGATACTTCCTTCGCAGGCTATGAATGGGTGGAAGTGAATAATCACGACGAAAGTGTGATTGCCTTTAATCGAATGGACAGCGAAGGCAACAAGCTCCTTTGCGTTTTTAATTTCACACCAGTGGAACGAAGGGAGTATCCATTGGGCGTTGATTCCCTTGGAAATTATTCTGTCGTTCTCAATACGGACTATCATTCTTACGGCGGACAAACGCAGAGAAACACATATTACCGTGCAAAAAAAGAGGAAGCGCAAGGAAGAGAGTATTCGATTCGAGTGACGATTCCACCGCTTTCAGCACTATATATTTACAAAAAGAGAAAAGGAGCATAATGATGAAACAAAGAAAAACCGTTGCGATGCTTTTAGCCGGAGGACAGGGTTCCAGACTTCGCACCCTGACAAAAAAAGTCGCAAAACCAGCGGTTCCCTTTGGGGGAAAGTATCGCATTATTGATTTTGCCCTGAGCAATTGCACCAATTCCAACATCAGAGAAATTGCAATTCTCACCCAATACAAACCCTTATTACTCAATGAGCATTTAGGGATTGGGTCTGCCTGGGACTACGACAAAAATAACGGTGGTCTTCGCATCTTGTCTCCTTTTACTGGAGAAGAGGGCGGACGTTGGTTTACAGGAACGGCGAATGCGATTTTTGAAAATTTAGATTATTTAGAAGAGGTCAACCCGGAACACGTACTTATCCTTTCTGGTGACCATATTTACAAAATGAACTATGATAATATGCTTATGTATCATGAAAGTAAAGAAGCGGATTGTACAATCGCCGTCATCGAAGTGCCATGGGAAGAAGCGTCTCGTTTTGGAATTCTCAATACGGATGACCAAAACCAAGTCGTGGAATTTGATGAAAAACCAGAAAACCCAAAAAATAATTTAGCTTCTATGGGGATCTACATGTTCCGTTGGGAAGCGCTGCGCCAAGCCTTGTTAGAAGATGATAAAAACCCTGAATCCGACAACGACTTTGGTAAGAATGTTCTTCCCATGATGTTAGAACAAGGAAAACGAATGTTTGCCTATCGGTTCAATGGATATTGGAAAGATGTTGGAACCGTATTTTCTTATTGGGAAGCCAATATGGATTTACTCGATGCAGATAATCTTCTCCATATTTACGATGATCACTGGAAAATCTATACGAAATCGAAAAACTTACCACCGCAGTATATTTCTCCCACAGCAAGAGTCCGCAACAGTATGGTCAACGAAGGTTGCTATGTGGAAGGCGAAGTTGTCGACAGCGTTCTTTTTGATTCTGTGCAAATAGAAGAAGGAGCAATGGTGTGTGAGTCGGTTATTTTACCGAATTGTGTGATAAAAAAAGGTGCGAAATTACGCCGTGTTATTTTGACTGAAGGTATGGTCGTCGGTGAGAGTGAAGAAATCGGAGAAGAAGGCGATTCAATCTACTTAGTCTCTGAAGATGGAATCTTAAAGGAGTAAACTATGGAAAATGTCATTGCTTTAAT
>CAMDZK010000084.1 GCA_945910665.1 uncultured Peptostreptococcaceae bacterium | reverse complement strand
ACTTCTGCGATTATAAACTCTGGTGGGAATATTCGCACCATTGGAAAACCCGCAGACGGCCGTGAAAATTGGGGCATTGGAATTCAAAATCCTGACTTTATTCTAGGTTTGTCCCAAGAAGAAAACGCTGAAGTACTGTACGTGAACAAGAAAAGCGTCGTTACATCAGGCGATTATCAGCGGTTCTATGAAGTCGACGGAAAATTGTATCATCACTTAATCAATCCAGAAACTGGATACCCAGAAACTATGTATCGATCCGTAAGTGTACTTACAGAGGATTCTGGTTTAGCCGACTTTTTATCCACGACTCTCTTTTTGTTACCTTTAGAAGAAGGTAAAGCATTAGCAGAAGAACAAGGCGTGGACGTTTTATGGATTTTACAAGACGGTACGAAAGAATTTACAGAAGGCATGAAAGCCGTAGCTCATAGCCAAGGCGCAACGCAATAGGAGGGACCATGGACAGCAGAGAACGAAGAAAAAGAAAACGAGAGCTTGCCAAACGAAGACATCGCAAGAAAATCTTTGTCCTCATTTGTCTCCTCGTCATTGCACTGGGAGCCTGTGGACTTAACCAATTGCGCAAGCAAAACAATCCAGAACCACCAAAAACAGAAGAAGTAGCAAAAACAGAAGCGCCAAAAACTGAAAAGACGGAAACGCCAGCGACCACAGAAGAAACGGAAGGATCAGAAAAATCAGAAGATACCATGAAAACAGAAACTGAACAAACAGGAGCGGTTACGGAAGCGGCGAGTTATTCAGATACACTCCAAGGATTTTCCCGAGTGACCAAACCTGTCATTCTCTATGAAGAACCAGGAAGCGGGGCGACGGTTCTTGAGCTTGAAGAAGGCGATTATGTAGAAAATTACGGCGAATTAAATGGATTTGCCCGTGTGAACTACAACGAATACGCAGGCTATGTAGACGCTGCACGTCTTGAAAATGCCTCGAAAGACAATCAGTTTAAAGTCATGGAAGGAACACTGATTGCAAACAAAGAATTTGGTTTGCCAGAAACCTACGACCCTGGCTTAAAAACTGAAGTGAGCATTCAGTTTGAGAAAATGAAAGCAGACGTAGAAAGCGAAGGCATGACCATTGATATTGGCTCTGGGTACCGCTCCTACGAATATCAGTTGGGCGTCATCGAACGAAACATCGCAGCCGTGGGAGAAGAAGAGACCATGCGCAGTGTTGCGCCAGCGGGAAAGAGTGAACATCAAACGGGCCTCGCCATCGACATTATTAACGACGAACCTGAAACCAATATTGACGAAAGCTTTAAAGACACAGACGAAGGCATTTGGCTTGCGGCAAATTCATACAAATACGGGTTTATTCTCCGTTACCCCCAAGGGAAAGAAGAAATTACCGGATACATGTACGAACCATGGCACTTCCGCTATGTAGGAGAAGAACTCGCCGCCAAAATCTTTGACTCTGGTCTCACATTAGAAGAATACTTTGGAATAGAATAGGGGAAAAACCATGCGTGTAAAAATTGACACCAAAATTTTAGAAACGATGCTCTTTATTTGGGCAAGCCTTTCAGACCGCGAAAAAATCGCCGACACTTTTTTAATTGAGTTAGCCAACGACCCGAACATGGCTGCACAATACGATGAAAACTTCAATGCAGATTCTGTGCGTAAAGTTCTTTCTGCCATCTCTAATCGCGAGCGTATGAACAACCCAACCAAAAAAGAATCTCGCTTTTGGAATAATAACATGTGGATGATGGAAGATCCTCTCTTCCCAGAAAGTATGTTACGCCCTGTAAAAACACTCTCTCCAACAGCATTTGAAGGAGAAGGCGATAAAGAAGTAAATCTCGTTTTTTATCCTGGAACCACAGAAACATATTTTATCAAAGGAAATACACTCTTCATCAATTTCTTCACGATTCGTGCCAATGCGTTTGATGAAAATGCTCCAGCTACCATCGAAGATTTAGAAGTTGATGAGTTTATCAAACAAAAACTTGCTGAAATCGAATAATCGAAAGCCTCGTACCCACGAGGCTTTTTAACGTCGTAGCGAGTTTTGCGGCATATCAATAAAGAATCTATGCGTATATTTATCAAGCAGAAAGTTTGGCGTATATTATAACTAGAGAATGCACATAACCTCACTTCTCACGAGCCGTAGGAGGCTCACAGACAAAGCCGACATCTCAGCTCGAAGAGCTGCATAAAACCCTGCCTCTGTGAGAGGCATCTTGCGTCATTTCCTCAGGGTATAATAAACAAAAGGAGAGACCCATGAAACAAAAAACAACCTACACTTGTTCAGACTGCGGGGCGACCTACCCGCGATGGGAAGGCAAATGTGCCCAGTGCGGTTCTTGGGGTACCATCGAAGAAACCATCATTCAACAAGGCACTAAAAAACCCACCGCAGTCGTTCCCTCGAAAAAGTTAATCGATATATCCACGGAAGAATCCACCCGTATCCCATCGCCAGTCGCCGGATGGGATGAAGTATTAGGGGGCGGCATGATGGCAGATGGAGTCACCATTCTTACCGCACGCCCAGGAGCAGGTAAATCCACGCTGCTTCTCCAGATGGCAGCCCAATATGCCACAAGCGGCAAAAATGTCCTTTACGCCAGTGGGGAAGAAAGCGCCGCTCAAATTCGCGCTCGGGCAGACCGCATTCTTTCACCCATCCCTCAAAATATCTGGCTATTTGCCACGACTGACTTAGACGCAGTCCTCGCGCAAGCAGAAGATATCCACGCAGACATTCTCATCGTCGACAGTATCCAAACCTTTCGCACACAAGAACACACGCAGCGTGCAGGCACACCGGTCCAAACGGTCGCGTGTACAGAAAAAATCGTCCAGCATTGTAAAAGTGGACCCCAAAAATGCGCCGCCATTCTCGTCGGTCACATGACAAAAAATGACGAAATGGCAGGTCTCAGAACACTGGAACACATGGTAGACACAGTCCTCCTCCTCGAAGGAGGAGACATGGACGAATTGCGTATGCTCCGCTCCACCAAAAACCGTTTTGGTCAGACGGGAGAAGTTGCCGTCTTTGCCATGGAACACACAGGACTTCGAGAAATCACAGACCCATCGGAGCACTTTATTACCCATCGAGACAAAGGCGTTATTGGTTCTGCCAAAGCAGTCATTCGAGAAGGAACCAGAACCTTTATTATCGAAGTGGAATCCCTTGTGTCAAAAAGCTATTCGCCCTATCCCATTCGCATTAGTGAAAATATGTCCAGAGATCGACTCAACACTTTGCTCTCTATATTAGAAGAACGAGCAGGACTTTCTCTGCAAGATAAGAACGTCATCATAAAAACGACGGGCGGTGTTCGCCTCACAGAACCCGCCTCTGATCTTGCTGTGATGATGAGTGTAGCATCCTCCATTTTAAAAACATCAATTCCAGAACATGTTGTCTACGCTGCAGAAGTGGGACTCACAGGAGAACTCAAACGCGTCACTTATGAAAAACAACGGATGAAAGAAGCACAACGCTTAGGGTACACGCTTGTAGGCATTGACATGAAAAGCGGGCGCACAGTGAGCGAAATTATTCGTGTTCTGAAGTAGTTATCTAGAGGTTATCAAAACTTAGGTTGTTATGTATAATCATTGTAATATCAAACGATATGTACAATCACAAGTAGAGCAGGGGACGTTTTTTTGTTGTTTCGACGCACCATGCGTAACCTCGCAGGAAAGAAACGATATGAAGGAAACGGATTCTACAGGACCATTATCAATAGAGAAAGAGTCATCGTGGATTATGTCAATGACATAAACGAAATTGTATTCACGAAAAAGGATGCTCTTGATAATACAATTTTAAAAAATATCCTTTTCCACTTAGAGAAAGACGGAGTGTTGTATGAGTCGCAACGAACCGACACAAATGGTCAAGTTACGTTTTCTAAACTACCACCTGGATCATACAAATTGATTGAAGTTGATATTCCGCCTGGATACGAGACTCCAGAAAATCCAGTCAGAACTTTCACTGTAGGAGCGGATGGAGTCATCACTTACACTGGTACTGAAGATGCGTTTAAAACTATATTTAATACACCAATCCAAGTCCCTGTTATGATGGTCAAAGTAGATGGAGATACGGAGAGTCCTCTTCCTGGGTCGGTTGCGTTAAAATGAGACAGATGCTTTTCTGTCTCATTTTTCATTCAGAGCCTCGACCCTCTGGGTCGGAGAGGGGATGGGACTGATGGGTTTCCATTCCCTTATTTTCGAAGAAAAAAGTTGTTTTGTTTTTTTCATTCATCATTCTCTATAGCAGAAATTCATGATGCGCAGCACAAATCATTTAAGGATTCACTCTCTCGCTGCGTTTGGCCCCACAGACCCAGCGAAAAAATGTTGGGCGGCTCCTCTACTGGGAGTCTTTTTATATCCTTATTCCTCTTTAGCAGTTTGACACTATAACCAACAATTGATATAATATACGATTTTCGCAATTTGCTTTTTTGAGGTATAATAGATAGGAGAAGAGAAAGGAGGTAACTATGTTTGAGGTAGGTGACAAAATTGTGTACCCAATGCATGGGGCGGGGACGGTGGAAGAAATTGTGGTGAAGGAGTTCTTTGGTGAACCGATGGAATACTTGGTTTTACGTGTTCCGGTGGGCCATTTACGCATTGCGATTCCTAGGAAAAACGCTCTAGAAATTGGCGTGCGCGAGGTGAGCTCTATTGAAAAAACTGATCAAGTTCTCGATGGTTTAAAAGAGGGTATTAATGAAAACATGCCTACCAATTGGAGTGTACGGTATCGAGAAAATTTAGAACTTTTAAAAACGGGTGATATTTTTCAGGTGGCAGAGGTTGTGCGCAACTTGACATTGCTCCATCGTGAGAAGGGCCTTTCAACAGGTGAAAAGAAAATGTTGGGCAGTGCGATGGATGTTTTGGTGTCTGAAATGATTGTTGTGCGCGGTGGCGAACCAGAAGAAATGCTCGAAAAAATTGAAGGAATTATCGGCTCATAATTTGCTGACAATTCCTTATTATACTATAAAGAGAAAGGAGTGAATCTATGGCACAAAAAGCTTTGCGATTGTTGCTGGCGGCCCTAGGCGGTTTGTTAGGTTTTGGATTTATTTATTTATTATTTTCCGCCGGTATGCTCGTTATGCAACAATCCCTTCGTGTGGCGCTATATGTAGGAGTCATTCTCCTATTTGCAATTGTTTTTTTTATTTTTTCCAGCAAGATTATGGCGCCAGTCAAAAAGTTAGTGACCTATGTCGAGGAGGAGTTGCAGAAACTCCCGGTGATGCAGGTGGTGCTTGGAGGCGTGGGACTGATTGTCGGTCTTTTGTTAGCGTCTTTGATTAGTCAACCGATTCAAAATGTTCTTGCAGGCGTTCCAGTCATTGGTAGCATTTTAGGAATTATTATTACGATTGTTCTTTATCTTTCTTTGGGTTATTTAGGACTGATGATTGCAAGTACAAAGAGAAACGAGTTGGCCACAGCGCTTAGTCGTCCAAGAGCACCTCGCGAACGAGTGCGCATGAGCGCGCAACCGATCAAAATTTTGGATACGTCAGCATTGATTGACGGACGAATTGCGGGCGTCATCGAAACCGGATTTTTAGAGGGAGAGGTCGCGGTTCCTGGTTTCGTTTTAAAGGAACTGCAACATATTGCCGATTCCCAAGATTCATTGCGCCGTTCCAAAGGGCGACGTGGGTTGGATTTAGTAAAAGATATCCAAAACATGGACCGAGTCATTATCACC
>CAMDZK010000083.1 GCA_945910665.1 uncultured Peptostreptococcaceae bacterium | reverse complement strand
AAAATCTTCCGCAGCGCCGTCTTGTCCGTTAAACGAAATGACGACATGATTATCCTCAAGACGATGCCACCTACGGGAACAGTCTGTGGAATGGCTGTAACCAATAATAAAATTACAGGCATTGCTGGAATACTTACTGGAAACGATACGGTTTTCGTAGCTGTAGAAGATAAAGAAGACATAGACACAATTCTCGATCAAATTAAAGAAAGCATACGATAAACATGCTCCTAGAAGTTCGAATCCAAAACTTAGCAATCATCGATACGCTACAATTAAAAATTCCTGAGGGACTCGTCGTAATTTCTGGCGAAACCGGAGCGGGGAAATCAATCCTTTTACATGCGTTGGGATTACTGAGTGGGAATCGTGCGAATCGCCAAATGATTCGAACTGGGACCGATGCATTATATGTGGAAGGATTATTCACTACGCCAACTACACCTGCTTTTCAAGAGATTTTACAAGAGTTGGGCCTGCAGTGCGGACCACAATTTTCAATTTCTAGAACCATTATGCAAAACGGGCGCTCCATTATTCGTGTTGATGGAATACAGATTAGCCTCGTTGATTTGCAACGCATTGGTCCCTTTTTAATTGATGTGTATGGACAAAATGATCGGAACTTATTGGATGCATCGAAGCAAGCATCTTTACTCGATACGTTCCTATCCGAAGAGGGAAAAAACTTGCTCGCTTCCTATGTAAAAGATTACGAAAATCTCAAGAAAATTGATCGATTTCTCGCCGCTAATCGACCGGATGAGCAGGCAATCGAACGAGAAAAAGATTTACTTCTCTATGAGATTGATGAAATTGCTTCCTTTGATTTAGAAAACACGGATGTCGACATGCTGTTACAAGAACACACGCGTGCCCTTCATACTGAAGAAATCGAAGAAAAAACGATGAAACTTCTTACTATGATTTCTAATGACCGAGAAACATCACTTTTCGACTTTTTATATCCGATCGAAAGCACTGGAAATGCACTTTCTCGTATAGATGAAGCTTTTCCTACAGAAACGTTTGTCGAAGCCCAAGAGCTCTTAAGAGACTATCAGAGTCAAGTAGAATCTTATCTAAGGACGATTGAAACGGATCCAGAACATTTACAAATATTAAATGAAAAAGTCGAATTATGGACCAAATTACAACGCAAATATGGCCAAACCAAGGAAGAAATCCTCGATTATGATTTGCAATTAAAAGAACGACTCCACGCATTGGATGCACTCACAAAAAAAGTACTGAAATATGAACAAGAACGCGTAAAGATTACAAAATCGGTTCAAGAAAAAGGGGATTTGCTTTTCGCAGAACGAAAAACAATCGCTCAAGAAATCGATCGAAAAGTGCAAAACCGATTGCAATTTCTAAAAATGGAAAAAGCGAAGTTTCAAATTGACGTATCAGAATCGGAAAATTATCATGGATCTGGTAAAGATTCGATCGTCTTTCGTCTCCAGCCAAACCCAGGCCTTGCAATGAAACCACTGCATGAGATTGCCTCCGGCGGCGAACTGTCACGCGTTATGTTGGCGATTCGTTCCGTTTTCTTAGAGACTTTGCCCAGCTACACAGTCGTGTTTGATGAAATTGATGCGGGCGTCAGTGGATATGCTGCACAGGCAATGGCTGAACAATTGTATTTACTTTCTCAGCACATGCAAATTATCGCTGTTACGCATATGCCACAGTTAGCATCCATGGGAGATTCCCACATCTATATCTCCAAAACAACCGAAGAGAATCAGACAAAAAGCAAAATTCAGACCCTCGATACAGCAATGCGTTCAACAGAACTTTCTCGTATGATCAGTGCGAACCATGAAACCGAGAGTGCACTTGTACAAGCAAAGACATTACTTGAAAATCAAAGCCAATGGAAAGAGGAGCAGACACATGGAACCGAAAGAAAAAATCATTAAAACTGAATCAATTTACGAAGGAAGAATTCTTGCGTTAAAAACCCATACTGTGGAAATGCAGGATAAAAAGTATTCCAAACGAGAAATTGTAGAGCATCCAAGTGCCGTTGTCATCATTCCCGTCTTGCCCGATGGGCAGATTCTTTTTGTCAATAATTTTCGCATCGCTGTTGAAAAGGAATTGTTGGAGTTACCTGCGGGATTAATCGACCATGGGGAAGAGCCCCGCGAAGCCGCATTACGAGAACTTTTAGAAGAGACCGGTTGTGAAAGCGGCGATGTCGAATTTATTTTTGATGCGTATTCTTCTCCTGGGTTTACCAACGAAAAAATGCACTTCTTTTTAGCAAACGCTTGTGCAGAAGTTTCAGAGGAAATCGATGAAGAAATCTCGTCAGTGGAACGATTGACTCTTGAGGATGCATTGCGTCGCATTGAAACAGGTGAAATCGTTGATGCAAAAACAATCTTGGGTATCTTATACTTAAGTAACAACAGAAAGTAGAAAAAAGGAGGACGACGTGGAAAAAATTCTTTCAATCTTACATCGAAGAATCTCTACCACACCAAAACTTGCAGTCCAGCTAGGTTCAGGACTTGCCTTTCTCGCTGATGCATTGGAGCATCCAGTCCGTATTCCTTATGAAGACTTACCAGGATTCCCTAAACCTACAGTAGAAGGTCATGGGGGAGAGTTTATATTCGGGCATATTGAAGGTGTGCCCGTTTTGTTTTTATCTGGAAGAGTTCATTTTTACGAAGGATACACTTTAAATGAAGTGACAACCGGTGCTCAAATTGTTGCAGCACTTGAAATTCCAATCTTTTTAATTACAAATGCTGCAGGTGCTGTGAATGAGACTTTTAAAGAAGGAGATTTAATGGTGATTACAGACCATATCAATTTCTCCGGATCAAATCCTCTCAAGGGGAAAAAACATCCCAACGCTTCACGATTTGTGGATCAAAGCGATGTATACAGAAAAGCGTTACGACAAAAAATCAAACATGCCGCAAAAATCTCTGGAGTGACTGTGCGAGAAGGCGTATACATGTGGTTTTCGGGTCCGTCGTATGAAACTCCCGCTGAAGTTCGCATGGCGCGCGTCATGGGAGCCGATGCTGTGGGTATGTCGACAGTGCCCGAGGCAATGGTTGCCCACAGTTTAGGTGTGCAATGCGCTGGTATTTCGATGATAACAAATATGGCCGCTGGAATAAAGGATCAGGCACTCGATCATAATGAAGTACTCGAAACCGGCAAACGAGCAGCCGATACAATGCAACAACTCTTTTTTGCTTTTGTTAAGGAGCTAAAGAATGAGACCCACTGATTTTATTGCCCGAAAAAGAGATGGATTTACCCATACTGATGAAGAACTAAAACAGTGGTTTTCATGGATTCGTGAGGACCAAGTCGATCCAGAGCAAATATCCGCATGGCTCATGGCAGCCTATTTGAATGGGATGACCAAAGAAGAGCTATATACAATGACCGCATGCATGATTGAATCAGGGGATGTATTAGACCTTTCTGCAATTAAGAATACGGTGGTCGACAAACACTCAACAGGTGGCGTGGGAGATACCACATCCCTCGTCCTTGGTCCGATTGTCGCTTCTCTAGGGATTCCGATGGCGAAAATGTCTGGTCGTGGATTAGGTCACACAGGTGGCACCTTAGATAAGTTGTCGGCGATTCCTGGTCTGCGTGTGGATTTGACAGAAGAAGAGTTTATCCAACAAGTCAATGAGATTCAAATTGCAATTGCTGGACAAACTAAAGAACTTGTCCCAGCAGACGGTAAGCTCTATGCACTACGCGATGTGACAGCTACTGTGGATTCCATAAACTTGATTGCCTCATCCATTATGTCCAAAAAATTGGCCATTGGTTCTGAAAAAATAGTGTTAGATGTGAAGGTTGGTTCTGGCGCTTTCATGCAAGAACTCGATCGGGCGAAAGAACTTGCAAGAACCATGGTTGGCATTGGAAATCAATTTGGCAAAGAAACGGTCGCCTATATCACCGATATGAACACTCCTCTCGGAGATTATGTGGGGAACGCATTAGAAGTGTATGAAGCTGTGAGTATTCTTCAAGGTAAAAAAACGGGACCGTTGTTTGATGTTAGCGTACAGCTAGCCGCAGAAGAAATACGCTTAGCAGGCGTATGTGAAGATCTTGAAAAAGCAAGAGAAATGGCAGTAGGTGCTATAAACGATGGCTCCGCCCTCGATTCATTTAAGGAGATGGTGCGCTATCAACAAGGAGATGTGGGAGTGATTGAGCATCCTGAACAACTTCTCCACTATGACATCATGGAAACTGTGAAGGCGAAAGAAAGTGGAACGATCACTTCATTTGATGCTTTAATCGCAGGACAAGCAGCTCTCGCTCTCGATTGTGGTCGTAGAAAAAAAGGGGATAACCTCGATTTACATGCAGGTTTCCACCGATTGGAACGAATCGGCGACACAGTGCAAGAAGGCGATGTTCTCGTCGAAATTTATACACAAGATAAGAATAAAGCAAAAGAGGCAGTTGCGCTTCTCGAAGAAGCCATCGTTATCAATGGTAAAAAAGAAGAACGACAGCTTATTTATGATCGCATCACCGGTCTTGAGGAATAATCATATATGTTTGATCCTGTTGAAATACTCACAACTGTTATTGCCCTTTTAATCACCATAACAATGCATGAACTAGCCCATGGAGCTATGGCGTATGCCATGGGGGACACAACGGCAAGAGACCAAGGTCGGTTGACTCTCAATCCATTAGCGCATCTCGATCCTTTAGGTACCCTCAGTATGATTTTCTTTCGATTTGGATGGGCGAAACCGGTTCCTATCAATCCTTTACGCTTCCGCAATCGAACACTTGGAATGATTCTCGTCTCACTTGCGGGGGCACTGATGAATTTGACCATTGCATTGATTGCAGCCTTTATTCTCGCGCATTTTGCACCACAAAATGCGGGTCTTAATGCTGTGCTCATCCTTTTATTTCAATACAATGTGTTTTTCGCTGTTTTTAATTTGATGCCATTTCCACCGTTGGACGGTTCAAAGATCATATTATCTCTATTGCCCCACTCGATCGGTCGAAAAATTTACGCATACGAACGCTATTTTTATATGGTTCTCGTCATTCTATTGGTGACTGGAATCTTATCTAGGTTTTTAGTTCCCGTGGCAAGTGCGGTCATGCAAGGCATATTATTATTGGTTTATTAATGGAATTACAAGTCGAACTCGAGCATTTTGAAGGTCCACTGGACTTATTATTACAACTTATTCGTAAAAATAAGATTGCGATTGAAGATATTCCGATTCATGAAATCACGCAGTCTTATTTGCATGTTATCGAAGAAAAAAAAGAGGCCATTCATGATACAATGGGAGACTTTTTAGTCCTTGCATCAGAACTTATTTACATCAAATCAAGAATCCTTTTACCGGTTGCAGAGGAAGAAGAGGAAGATCCAAGAGAAGATTTGATGCGCAGACTTTTAGCCTATGAATCCTTTCAAAAAGTAAGCCAATATCTTCAAGATAAAGAAGGTTCAAATTATGAACGCATCACGAAACCTCAAGCAGAAATTCTATTGCGTGAAAAAACACCCATCGAGATTTCGCAGCAAATAGATGTTTTATGCCAAGCATTTTATGGCATGCTAGAAAAAAACGAAGAAAGTCGGCTTCGTGAGTCGCAGGTCAAAACGTTCATTGAACAGGAAGAGTATGATATTGGAGATTGTATGATTTCAGTTACATCCATTCTCGCTCAAGGAGCGAAACCCATCGAAAACCTATTGGAATTCAATAGCATCCCAAAAATCATTGC
>CAMDZK010000082.1 GCA_945910665.1 uncultured Peptostreptococcaceae bacterium | reverse complement strand
CACATCCCCAAGAAGCAATCACGATTAAAAAGAGATACTTTTGGGACGGTAAGACCATTAATAATCCAAAATTTACGAATAAATAGATAAAGCTAAACACAGAGCCAATCGTCGTCCGCGGGGAATGGTCCTGCGTCAAAACAGACCGCACCCCATCGATAACAACAAGGAGCAGCAGTAAACTAAAGACCCAATCAATGCGACCAAAATATAAGCTCACTAAAGCAAGCATACCAAATGGAATGGTGACAATCCTGGATGCTTTGACTTGATAAAAACCCAAAACATAGTTTAGTTCAAAAAATGCAATAATTGATAGTACGGCACTCATAATGAAAAGCGTACGATTCCCTAAAAAAATCGTAATCGCTAAGAAACCGAGCATAATAATACCCGTAAAAGTGCGCTCCATTAAGTTTTTCATTCTATATTCCCAAATCGGCGTTGTCTGCGATTAAAATCATCAATCGCCTCTTCTAATTGGGGTCCTTTAAAATCTGGCCACAAAGTCTGTGTGAAATACAGTTCCGCATAGGCAGATTGATACAAAAGAAAATTGCTTAAACGCATGTCGCCTCCCGTGCGGATAATTAAATCCGGGTCTGCTTGTCCCTTCGTAAAAAGAGCCGCAGAAATATCTTCCTCTGTAATCCTCTCTTTGTCTTTTAATGTGGTAAATGCATGAACGAGTTCGGCTCTGCCCCCATAATTTAATGCTAAATTTAAAATCATGCCCGTATTGGAAGACGTTTCAGAAACTGCTTCGTCAATTGCGGCACGTACCGCAGGGCGAGAAGTAATTTCTTCCCCTAACAAGCGAACCTGCACATTTTCCTTCATCAATTCCTTCAGTTGAAGTTTCACATAGTCAATTAATAAATCCATGAGCCCGTTTACTTCTTGAGCAGGACGCTTCCAATTCTCTGTAGAAAATGCGTAGAGTGTCAGCGATTCGACGCCAAGGTCACTCGCGTAACGCACAATGTCAATCACGCGTTTCATACCTTCTCGATGACCAGCCAAACGTGGCATCATTCGTTTTTTTGCCCAACGGCCATTTCCATCCATAATGATGGCAATATGCTTGGGAATGATTCGTTCCGTATCCATGGGTATCCCTTCTTGAGAAAAAGCCCAACTATCAAATCGACAGTTGGGCCGACAAATGCATTAAATCTCGAGTAATTCTTTTTCTTTCGCATCGGTAATACGATCGATTTCTTTAATCCCATCGTCGACCGCTTTTTGAATTTCCGTTTCAGCGATTTTCAATTCGTCTTCACGCAATGTGGAGTCTTTCTCCATTTTTTTCACGGTGTCCATGGCATCACGACGAAGATTGCGTACGGCTATTTTTGCTTGCTCTTGGTTTTTCTTTACAACTTTCACCAATTCTTTTCTTCTTTCTTCTGTAAGAATGGGAAGAGGTAAACGAATCACTTTACCATCGTTAGAAGGAGTAATTCCTAACTCTGATTTTTGAATGGCTTTTTCAATTTCTTTAATTAAATTTTTGTCCCAAGGTTGCACGACCAACAAACGTGGTTCAGGAGCAGAAATGGAAGCCACTTGATTTAAGGGTGTCATCGTACCATAGGATTCAACTTCGATTTTATCCAACAGAGCAGGATTTGCACGGCCTGCGCGAATGCTTCCTAAATCTTCAGTGTAGACGGAAGCGGTTTTCTTAATCTTTTGTTCTAATTCTTTTACAACTGCTTTATACATCTTCATTTCCTCCTACGAGAGTTCCAATATTTTCACCACGAGCAACTTTCACTAAATTATCGGGAGAATCGATTCCAAAGACGCGAATAGGAATCGCATTATCCATGCAAAGAGACGTAGCGGTTGCATCCATTATACCCAATCCACGTTGTAGAATCTCTAAGTAAGACAGTGTATCAAAGGCTTGCGCATCCGCATATCGATTGGGATCCTTGTCGTAAATCGCATCGGTTCCTTTTTTACCAAAAAGAATAATGTCCGCGTCAATTTCTGCTGCGCGCAGAGCAGCGGTTGTGTCTGTTGTAAAGTATGGGTTGCCCGTACCAGCTGCAAAAATGACAATGCGTTTTTTCTCTAAATGGCGCACTGCACGTCTGCGAATATAAGGTTCCGCCACTTTATCCATGTCGATGGCCGTTTGTACGCGGACATCGTACCCTACGGACTCAAGGCTTGCTTGTAAACGTAAAGCGTTAATCACAGTACCTAACATTCCCATATAATCGGATTGGGCTTGTTCAATGTCTTTTGATGTGCGACCGCGCCAAAAGTTTCCTCCTCCGACGACAATGGCCACTTCAACGCCCATTTCTTGTACTTGACCAATGGCTTTCGCAATGTTTAACACGACACCATCGTCAATTCCAAATCTCTTTTGTCCGGCGAGCGCTTCCCCACTTAATTTAACAACAACTCTTGAAAAACTCATATCTTCGCTCCTTCTCTTACAAGAAAGGAGAACACTTCTGTTCTCCTCACCGATTATTGCATTTGTTTTGCAACTTCTGCCGCGAAATCTTCATCGCGTTTTTCAAGACCTTCGCCTACTTCATAGCGAACGAAACGTCTAATTTTAATGTTTTCACCAATTTTTGCAATTAAGTTCGTGAGCAAATCATTGACTTTCACTGCAGGATCTTTGATAAATGCTTGGTCTAATAAGCAAACTTGCTCATAGTATTTTTCCATACGGCCTTCGACTTTTTTCTCAGCGATCATGCGAGATTTTTCTTCGTCTAAATTTTTGCCAGCATTTTCGTTCATTGCAAGAGAAATTTGAACTTCTCTTTCATGGGAAACTTCTTTTTCATCCATTTCGTCACGAGAAACGTATTTTGGATTTGCAGCGGCGATTTGCATTGCAATGTCTCTTACAAATTGCTTGAATTCTTCATTTTTAGCAACGAAGTCTGTTTCAGAGTTTACTTCAACTAAAACGCCAATACGTCCACCGTGGATATAAGATTCGACAAGACCTTCTGCAGCGATACGGCCAGCTTTTTTGCTCGCACCAGCGATTCCCTTTTCACGAAGGTAATCAACAGCTTTTTCAATATCCCCACCTGTTTCCATGAGGGCTTTTTTACAATCCATCATTCCTGCGCCCGTTCTTTGACGCAACTCTTTTACATCACTTGCTTTAATTTCCATCGCTTGTCCTCGCTTTCTTCTCTTATTCTTCTGTCTTTTCGACTTCTTTTTCTTCTGTCGTTTCTTCTACTTCTTGTACTGCTTCTTCTTGTGTAACTTCTTCGCCTTCACGACCTTGGTTCGCTTCGATAACAGCGTTCGCCATCGTTTCAGTAAGAAGTTTTACGGAACGAATCGCATCGTCATTTCCAGGAATTGGGTAATCGACTTCATCAGGGTCACAGTTTGTGTCGATGATCGCTACGACAGGAATTCCTAAAATGTGTGCTTCGTGCACAGCGATTTTTTCTTTTTTTGGGTCTACCACGAAAAGGGCATCGGGTAATTTTTTCATATTTTTAATTCCGCCTAAGAATTTCTCTAAACGTTCTTCTTCATGGCGTAATTGAATAACTTCTTTTTTAGGAAGAACATCAAAAGTTCCATCTTCTTCCATTGCTTCTAATTCAAACAGTCTGTCGACTCTTTTCTTAATCGTTTCGAAGTTTGTAAGCATTCCACCTAACCATCTTTGGTTTACATAGTGCATGCCACAACGTTTTGCTTGTGATTCAATTGCTTCTTGTGCTTGTTTTTTCGTACCAACGAATAAAATCTCTCCGCCTTCGCCAACTAAATCACGCACATATTTGTATGCATCTTCTACTTTTTGCACGGTTTTTTGTAAGTCGATAATATAAATTCCGTTTCTTTCAGTGAAGATGTAACGTTTCATTTTTGGGTTCCAACGTCTTGTTTGGTGCCCAAAGTGTACTCCGGCTTCTAATAAGCCTTTCATAGAAATAACTGCCATTGTTTTGTTTCCTCCTTATGTTTTCCCTCCATAGTGTTCCTCTTTTTCGACAACGCAAAGCGCACAAACGAAAAATCCCACTATGTGTGTTTTAACTCATTTAGTATACCAAAAGTAGTATGTGTTTGCAAGTAAATAAACCCTCTGCTTCCCACTATTCCTTAATTTCTTGAAGGGAATAGGAGAAAAAGTCGGGGATATAATTTCCGATCACGTACACCTTACTTGGGTCTGAAATGAAGTTCAGTTTTTCCTTATTCTCTTCATAATCAGCTTCATAAAATCCTGTAATTTTGCTATTGATTTGTTCTGAGACTCGCCCTTGGTGCAAGAAAATTCCATTAAAGTTTGTTTCTTTCATTTGTAACGTACCGTTTAAAAGTATAATTCCGTTGAGTCTTTGTGCGGTTTTACCCTCTATCGATAAGTCACCCTGTAGGCTGATTATCACAGATGAACGAATTGAAAATCTTTCTACTTCTATAAGTTCATATGCTTCAATTTCTGTTTCAGTGTTTTCTGGGACTTCAGGAGTTTCAGTTATAGAATCTTCGGTTTCAGGATTCTCATTCGTTTCTATGTCTTCCGGATTTGAATCTTCTTCCGTATCATGTAATTCTTCTGGTAGAATTTCAAGTTCTGTATCCTCTGTAAGCGCTTCCGTATAAATGATCCAATCACTATTTTGTATCTTTAAAACATAATCTCCATGAAGTTCAATGAACGCATAAGGAATATTTGATTGATTTAATTGTATGTAGTCAAATTTTTCTTCGAGAGTCTTTCCGCCTTCTTGTACACTTGCATCAAAAGGAGTGGAATAGGATTGCAAAAAGGAATATACGTGCCCGAGACTTGAAATTTTCCATAGAATCTCGTTTTTCCACGCATCTCTTGTCGTGGCAATGTTGATGGGATTTCCATCCTCGTTGAATAGATTAAATGTACGATTCAATTTTTTTGCGTCATATGGTTCTTTGTAATATTCATTAAATATCGCGTGAAATAGTGTCTCTAGATCAGGTGTGTACACTTTAGAAAATTCTTCTCTCGATTTCACATAATGGATAACTCTCTCCCCTTTTTCTCTTTCAATCGACGCTGCAAATTGTAATCGCTCTAAAGAATATAAAATCACTACGGATACGACCAATAACACCATAAGTACGTATATTAATACATAACCTTTCTTTTTCATTGTGTAACCACTGACACTTTCGCAGGAATTAAACGAATAAATTCTGTCGCACCGAAATGAAGTACAAGTGCAATCACTTCATTTTCTTGATCAAATGAACTTTCAATGGAAGAAAATCCTTGACTTAATATATTCTTCGATAATTTCTCTGGGTATGTGTTAAAATACTCCACGTTTTTGCTCGTCACGCGATATAGAATGTCATTATAGTAAGCATATGTAACAAAAAGGTCTTCACGAATTTTTAAAATAAAATCGAGTGGCTTGTAAGGGGAAATATTTATAGTATATTCGTCTATGGAGTACACTTCACTAGCACTCCGAATTTCATCCGCTATGTAATCCGCTGCAAAAGATCCCTCAAGATAATCATTTTCATACTTTTCCGTTTTCTCCATTATTTTTATACTCTGATGTAAAATAGAAGCTGTCGTGAGAATCAATATGGATGAAATAAATAGGACAAGCATAAGTTCAAGGAGTGTGAAGCCCTTCTTGGAATACGTTGATTTCAAATAAAACCACCTCATCTCTTTTTACTACATATTTATATATTGCTTCATTCTGAGTCCAAGAAATATCATAAATCTGATTATTATATTGAAAGCTAGTATGATCATCAATGCGATAAATTTGGCCATCCACTTCT
>CAMDZK010000081.1 GCA_945910665.1 uncultured Peptostreptococcaceae bacterium | reverse complement strand
CATAACTTCCGCCGAAATTAGTATACTCTTCTTCGCACAGAAAACAAAAATTTCAAAAAGGGTTGCCAAAGAAAGAAATGCGTGGTATATTTTAAGTGAATTGACTGTACTACACCAAACCATACAGATGAAAGGGGTGTTGAAGTGTATCATTTGGACTATTCAAACAAGACTCCGATTTATATGCAAATTGTCGATCAGACAAAGCAGGCACTCGCCAACGAATTGTTAAGTGAAGGAGACCAACTCCCTTCTGTTCGCGAACTTGCAAGGACGCTCACAGTCAATCAATCGACAATTGCCAGGGCGTATAAAGAAATGGAAATTCTTGGAATGATAAGTACGATTCCAGGAAAAGGAACATTTATTTCCATCAATCCGAAAAAAATTGAATGGGAGAAAGAAAAAGTGGAAGAAAAGGCACGTGATTTACTCACAGAATGTAAGTTTTTAGGACTGTGCTATGAAGAAGTTTTGGAGATGATCGAGAAACTACAGAAGGAGGTGGAGTTAGATGTTACAAGCAAATGAGATTGTAAAAGCTTTTGATAAAAAGACCGTACTATCTGGCGTGAGTTTTTCTTTACATCCAGGAGAAATTACGGCGCTCGTTGGTCGAAATGGTTCTGGAAAAACAACATTACTGCGTATTTTATCGAGAATTATCGATGCAGAACAAGGCACAATATGTATCAACGAAAAGGATGTGATCACTCATCCGGAACTCATGGAGAATATCGCTTTTCTCCCCGATCGCTTTGATTACTTCCCTTTTGATTCGGGAAATCGAATCATGGATTACTACCAAATGATCTATCCTCATTTTGATCGAGAATTTGTCGAGGCAGAAGCGCTCAAGTTGGGTCTTGATCTCAAGGCAACAAGTCGAAGCCTTTCAAAAGGGAACAAAGTGTTGTTGGGTCTGATCATTGTGATTGCAACGGGTACGCCCTATCTTCTTGTGGATGAATTGTTAGACGGAATCGATGTACTCAACAAGAAGAAAATCAAACAATATTTGCTCGATGTGGCAGAGTCTGGACGAGCAGTGCTGATCAGTTCCCACCAATTAGAAGAATTACAAGGGATTGCAGATCGCATTTTATACTTAACGATGGATGGACAACTGGAAGAGACAATAGGAGAAGATGGCAATACGATTAAAGTTCAAGTGGTCGTAAAAGATGCATTACCAGCAAGTTTACAAAGAAAATCGGTAGAAGTGTTTCAAATGGGTCGCGTCCATACTCTGCTCTTAGAAGGACCCCTTTCATCAGTCCTTGCAGAAATAAATGGACCAGAAATCGTACAGTACGATATTTTACCAGTAAAACTCGAAGACTATTTCTATTGGGAACAGGGAAAGGAGAAAATCAATGCGTGATTTTAAACGATTATCAAAGATTTTATGGATGAAGCACCGCATTTGGATTGTCTTATTCTTGGCCTTAGTTCTATTGTTAAGTATTTTTGAGTCCTATACGGCCCTTAAAATGGAAGGGGAACGATATATTGGCTATATTCAGCACGTTGAGTGGATTTATAATAACAAAGATAAAGAGTTTAAAAGTCCAATGGAATATGATGATGCAAAATATGCAGCACAAAGAACATTCTACGAAGAAGAGGAGCATTGTAAACTAGAAAAAGAGTTGACGAAAGAGAGAATCCAAGAGGCGAATGATAAATGGAAAGAACTCGCAAAAGAGTATGGATATAAACGAGGAGAACGTCAAGTTGACGAAGTCTATAATGCTTCTGCGTATAGTGTTAGAGATACAATTTACCGAGACATTTATTTAATCGACATAAAGTATCATCCATTCTTTGAAAGTTCTGGGTTCGCTGGTAATGTAGGGTATTACTTTGGTTCCTTTTCCATGTTCTTAGTCACCCTCCTATTCGGTTTTTTACTCACAAGTCTTGAAAATCTAACGGCGTATCATGAATTTGCAAACACATTTCCGTGGTCGAGAGGAAAAAACTATCTTATGAAATTTAGTTTTGGACTTATCATCTTGGCTGGGGTTTACATTGTGACGACGATCATCGGTCACGCCATTTGGAGTACTAGCATGGCGGCTGCAGTATCGGATACAGGTGGGATACTGAGAGGATACTTCTTCCGTTTTCTACAAATCTTTGCCTTCTACTGCTTTGTTTTTGGGGTTGGAGAACTGGCAGGAAACTTTATTGGACACATTGGACTCTTGATCATCGCCATGATGAGTACCAAGCTGATTCAGTTCATCATTGGTCAAATCCTGTATATTGTTGGGCGTCATGATATTGCGGCTGCGATGGGGAATTTTATCGGAAAAGTAACCAGTGTATGGCCGATAGGAATCCTCCATTTTCCAGGCGACTATTTCTCTCAGCCTTATCCAAGAGTACTTCTAATATTAACGCTCATGGGGTTATTCCTAGTAGGTCTTGGCTATTGGTCTTCAGAACATAGTGCGAAAGAACGCACCGGATATGTAGTGAAGAATAAAAATTTCAGCAAAGTAGTCATGATTCTTGCGCTTCTCACAACAGCTGTGATCGTGACTGCCATCATATCACAAACATTTTATTTGGAAACGACGGGCCTTTCCGTACTGATCTTTATCTTAAGTACACTCATTAGCTATTTCTTCTATCGATTCCTATTTAAAGTTAAAATTGGCGTTTAGACAATTGCGGTTTTCTATTCGGAAGCCGCTTTTTGTTTTGTTTTAATTTCAAAAAGGGTACAATCTAGTTATTGAAACTAGATGAAAGAGAGTTGTGAATCATGAAGATACCCAAATGGGAAGCCCTTCCGTCCATTCCCTTATATATGGACCAAGTGGTTCTCCTCGTCAATGAACGGATTGCACCTGAATTTTTAGTCGATGGGAAGGGACTGACCCCATCCATGGTGAACAATTACGTAAAGAACGGCTACATAAAAAAACCAGAGAATAAGAAATACGACCGTCACCATTTGGCTACGCTTTTGATGATTACCTACAGCAAGGCCGTTTTTTCAATCAAAGAAATCGCATGGTTGATTGAAAAAACCACAGAAATTATTCCTATGAATCAATTGTACAGTTCATTTGCAATGCGCATGAATGGAGAAAAAAGTTCGCTGCCACCCGTATTTGAGAGTCTATGCGACACCTTGTGCCAATATAAAATCACAAAGCAGATGCTTGAGGAGGAACGATGCGAAGATTTCAATTAAGTACAAAACTCACCTTTGGTGAAGAGGTCGCGAACAGTGTAACCCATGGCGTAGGATTTTTTCTGATGCTCGTTCTTCTTCCCATAACATCAGTATATGCCTATTTACATTATGATGTGACAGCAGCAGTGGGCATGTCTATTTTTGTCATCAGTCTCTTACTCATGTTTCTCTCATCGACCATTTATCATACAATGGATTACCATTCGCCCCATAAATATGTCTTGCGAATGATTGACCATTCCATGATTTACATCGCTATTGCGGGTTCTTACACACCTGTGGCGCTGTCATTCATTGGAGGTCGGTTGGGGATAGGAATCATTGTTCTCCAATGGGGAATTACGATATTTGGGATTTTGTATAAGATTTTGGCAAAAGAAGTCAATGAAAAGTTTAGCTTAGCTTTGTATCTCATTATGGGATGGCTCGTCGTTTTTATTATTCCTACGGTCCTTCAAAAGACAGGCGTTCTCTTCTGGGGTTTTATGCTCGCTGGTGGCCTTTTATATACGATTGGAGCTGTGTTTTATAAGCAAAAAAGAAAATATCACCACATGATCTGGCACTTATTTATCTTTTTTGCCTCTATCTTTCATTATATAGCGATCGTGTTTTTTATGCTTACGCAGGTTTAATGGAAGAATTAGCCAAAAATGCCCCTTTCGTTGTATAATGATTAGAGAGATTAGAAAGAAGAATGCACGGAGGAAGTATGAAACAAGGTCGAACAAATACATGTAATGATTTACGCTTATCCAATGTGGGAGAAACGGTCACATTGGCTGGCTTTTTTGAAAATTTACGACAAGTCAGTAAAAATCTAGGGTTTGCTGTGTTACGCGATTTCTATGGCACAACCCAAATTGTCATTGAAACGGAAGAAATGATGGAACAATTCACCTCCATCAATAAAGAATCCACCGTTTCTGTCACAGGAGTTGTCCGTGAACGCACGAGTAAAAACCCAGCCCTACCCACAGGTGAAATAGAAGTGGTTCCTTCTTCAATGGAAGTATTGGGAAAAAACATCCACAATGAATTGCCCTTTGAAATCAACCGCTCCAAAGAAGAAGATGAAAATAACCGCTTAAAACACCGTTACTTAGATTTAAGAAATCCGAATGTGCGCGATAAAATTGTTTTACGATCAAAGGTCGTATCGGCCATTCGTCAAGGAATGGTGGATCATGATTTCTTAGAAATCACGACACCGATTCTCACTTGCTCTTCTCCAGAAGGGGCGAGAGACTACTTGGTTCCTGCGAGAAATCATCCAGGAAAATTTTATGCATTACCCCAAGCACCGCAACAATTTAAGCAATTGCTCATGGCGTCCGGATTCGACAAATATTTCCAGATCGCACCCTGTTTTCGCGATGAAGATGCAAGAGCGGACCGTTCCCCAGGGGAATTTTATCAACTTGACTTAGAAATGGCCTTTGCAACGCAAGATGATGTGTTTGAAGTATGTGAAGATGTATTGCCACCGATTTTTGCCAAGTACGGTGTCTACGAAAACGCATCGAAACCACCATTTGTGCGTATTCCCTTCAAAGAAGCAATGGAAAAATACGGTTCTGATAAACCAGACCTTCGCATTGATTTAGAATTACAAGATGCGACGGAACTTTTGGGTGATATCGGATTTGGTCCTTTTGAAGGGCAAAATATTCAAGCGGTCGTCTTCTCTGGTTTTGAAGGCTCAAGAAAAGTGATCGACAAACTGTGTGCCGATGTACAAATGCAAGCCAACAACCCCGTCTATTGGTTCCGCTATGGGGAAGATAAAGAGCTCGTCGGTGGAATTTCCAAATTCTTACAAGAGAAAAATGATACGATTATTGAGGCACTTGGCCTGACTCCAGGATCTTTCGTAGGCCTTGCAGCAGGCGAAAAACTCGTCGCACAAAAAACGGCAGGCGTCTTGCGTAAAATGCTCGGGAATCAATTCCCAGGACATATGAACCCAGACCAATACGCTTTTTGCTGGATTGTCGACTTCCCTATGTATGAAATGGGCGAAGAATCGGGCCAATTGGAATTCTCCCACAACCCATTCTCCATGCCTCAAGGTGGTATGCAAGACTTATTGGAGAAAGATCCATTAGACATTTACGCCTACCAATATGACCTGGTTTGTAATGGGGTAGAGCTTTCCTCTGGAGCGATCCGTAACCACGACCCAGAAATCATGGTGAAAGCGTTTGAAATTGTCGGTATGGGTGAAGAAGATGTGAAAGCGAAATTCCCAGCGATGTATCATGCCTTCACCTTCGGTGCACCACCCCATGGTGGAATTGCACCAGGAATTGACCGCATCGTCATGCTCATTGCAGGAGAAGAGAATATTCGTGAAGTCATCGCTTTCCCAATGAACAAAAATGCACAAGATGTCATGATGGGTGCTCCTGCAGAAGTGGATCAAAAACAATTGGACGATGTTCACATTTCCATTGTGAAAAAAGAAGAATAATCCATGGGGTGTGTATACGTCACACCCTTTTTCTTTGGGTATGAATACGCAAAGCAGATGTAGGAGTGATTAGATGAAGAAATTAAACGTGAGCGATGTGGTCTTTCTCGCAATGATGGC
>CAMDZK010000080.1 GCA_945910665.1 uncultured Peptostreptococcaceae bacterium | reverse complement strand
TGTCTAAATCTTTGGGTTTAGAAGGCAGTGCAATTTTAGCATCTGACCGCCGTGAAGATTTAGAAAAACACCTATCCGATGACGAAATGCACGAAGCCAATAGCTATTTAGATCGAATTTCCGTCCTTGAAGAAGGGCGCATTGGAGCTGAACTAGGCGTCCAGTATATGCACGACATCACAGAAGGTGGCTTGTTTGGCGCTATTTACGAAGCCGCAGAAGCCATTGGAAAGGGAATCACCTTAAAAGGTTCGTTTCCCTTTACTGCTGTCACGAAAAAAATTGCCGCGTATTTTTCCATTGACCCCCACCGCTTAATTTCTTCTGGAAGCATGTTACTCATCATTCCAAGGGAAAAAATTGAGGAAGCGAAACAGCTCTTTTCTGAGAAAAACGTACCCCTTCATTTGATTGGAGAAGTGACAGAGGAAGGGGTCTTCATTGAAGAAACTGAAACGCTTACTCCCATCGACCCACCAACGAAGGATACTTTGTATCAAGCTCTTTCGAAAAAAGAGGATCGCCTCTTACTATTAGCAACTGACAATCAAGACAAAGCCAAAGAAATGAAAGAGTTAGTGTCTCACTTGCCATTTCAAGTGCAAACAAAAAAAGAAGCAGGTCTTGGAGATCTTGAAATCATCGAAGATGGCCGTTCTTTAGAAGAAAATGCATTAATCAAAGTACGCGCGTTGGCATCCCATTACCCTGAAGCGTATATTTTAGCGGATGACACGGGTCTATTTGTAGAAGCTTTAGATGGTCAGCCAGGCATTCATGCAGCGCGCTATGCGGGAGAGCACTGCTCCTACAGGGACAATTGCGACAAAATGATGGCTGCCATGAAAGGCAAAGAAAATCGAGCTGCCTATTTTGAAACAGCAGCAGCACTTGTTTTGCCCGATGGAAGTTCCCATGTATTCTTTGGCCGTGTGAACGGGGCCATTGGCGAAGAACCGAAAGGAGACGAAGGTTTCGGCTATGACCCACTCTTTTTCCCGGCCGGAGACACAAGAAGTTTTGCCCAAATGCCCGATGCTGAAAAGAATTCCATCAGCCACAGAAAACGAGCGCTGGAAAAAGTCATTGCCTTTTTAGAAGAACGAGAATAATGTGCGTTCAAAGTATACAATAAAAGAAGAGGTGGAGGTCAACAGGCGTTCCTTGCGATGCCATATCTTGTCGTGTACTTTTTTCTCACACGGTACGAAGTATCCGTGCTCGGCCGCGAGCGTGCCGAGTCAGGAACTCCTGTGATCGAACCTACAAAAATATGTAATCTTATTTACAGGAATTTTTCCTATCCTTGACAAAAGAAATAATAAGCACTATAATGATAGAGCGTTTGAAAAGACGCTCACATGGTGGGTGTGGCCTAGTTGGTTAGGGCGCCAGATTGTGGCTCTGGAGGTCGTGGGTTCAACTCCCATCACTCACCCCATTTTCTAAAAGGACCCGACGGTCCTTTTTTTATGGAGAAAATATGAGAAAATTATTATTGGCTGCAGGCCTAGCAGCGACTGGATTTTATTTTTACAATAAAAATCAAACCAATGTTCCAAGGGTTAGAGAAGTGTTTTTAGCATCGGATCAATTAAAAAATGATCTTCGCATCACCCAAATTTCTGACTTTCATAATCACAAAAACATGAATCCAAAAGAAATCAGAAAAAAAGTGGAGGAATACGACCCTCACTTCATTGCATTCACGGGCGATTTAATTTCAGAAAACACAACGGATTTTATTCATGCCATTGCCCTTGTAAAAACATTGGTGGATACGGACATTCCTTGCTATTATGTCTATGGAAATCATGAGTTCCACAACCCAAATCGGAGAGAATTTTTTCAAATCCTCCAAGCGTTGGGCGTAAAGCAATTAAACAACGAAACTGTATATTTAGAAGAACATGACCTTTATTTAACTGGGTTAACATGGGCTGTCTCTACGGATCAGTATAAAGAAACAGTACAAAAACAACATTCTTATCATGTCGTATTATGTCATTCCCCATCGGATATCCTTCCCACAGGTGGACAAAATGCAGATTTAATTTTATGTGGTCACACCCATGGGGGACAAGTGCGCCTCCCTGGCATTGGAGCCATTGTCATTCCCACGCAAGGTTTTTTTGGAGCATACGACAAGGGCTTATTTCAATTAGGGGATGCCATTTTATATATTGATAGCGGTTTAGGCAATACAAGACTTGACTTAAGGGCCTTTAATCCTATACAATTTAGTAATGTTACAATCAACGTGCACCGGTAGCTCAATGGATAGAGCACCAGACTTCGGATCTGGGTGTTGGGAGTTCGAGTCTTCTCCGGTGTACCAATTGCCGCAGTGGCATTCACTGCGGTTTTTTTATATAAGAAGGAGAAAAACGATGGGAAAATTACTTTTACCACCTGAATATAGATCCACTTTGGACATTGTAGAAACACAAAAAGCAATCAGAAGCTTAAAGACATTCATTCAAAATAATTTATCGCAAGCACTCAACCTAAAGCGCGTATCGGCGCCTTTATTTGTTCAAGCCGAAACTGGACTCAATGACAACCTCACAGGTGTTGAAACACCCGTCGGCTTTGATTTGACCAAGCATCCAGAGATGGGGCGCATCGAGATCGTTCAGTCGCTGGCAAAATGGAAACGGCAAGCTCTCCACGAATATGGCTTTGAACCTGGGGTTGGGTTGTATACGGACATGAATGCTATCAGACCCCATGAGGAGACGGACAATCTTCATTCTATTTATGTTGACCAATGGGACTGGGAGCTTGTCATGCGAGAAGAAGAAAGAAATTTCGCCTATTTGAAAAAAATCGTTACAAAGATCTATGACGTTTTTTTACGCACGGAAGAGTTTATGCGCTACGAATACCCTACGCAATATAGCTCTTTGCTACCAGAAGAAATATTCTTCGTCACATCGCAAGAATTAGAAGATGCATGGCCAGATTTAACGGGTGACGAGAGGGAAGCGAAGATTACTCGGGAGAAAAAGGCTATTTTTGTCAGCCAAATTGGAAAGAAACTAAAAAGTGGAAAGCCTCACGATGGCCGAGCGCCCGACTACGACGATTGGGAACTCAATGGTGATATCATTTTGTGGCACCCTGTGTTAGACCGCCATGTGGAACTTTCTTCTATGGGAATCCGTGTAAATTCGGAAAGCTTGAAACGTCAACTCGAAGAAAGAAATGCAATGGACCGTTTAGAATACCCTTTCCATCAACAACTATTAGCAGGTGAACTACCGCAGACGATTGGCGGTGGAATTGGACAGTCTCGCATATGCTTGTTCTTTATGCAAAAGGCCCACATTGGAGAAGTGCAAGCTTCTGTTTGGCCAGAACAAATGCGACAAAAATGTAGGGAAAATGGAATCCACCTATTGTAAAAGTCGAGCGGGGGAAGGGGCTGCTTATGCGTCTTGCAAATGAATTCACATAGGACGAAAGAGAGAGTGATGATTGTCATTCTCTTAGGATTTGTGATATAGTAAAAACAATAAAAGATAATGAACGCGAATGAAAGCGTTGTTTTTATTCGATGTTAGGAGGGCATATGAGAAAGATTTTAGTTACGGGTGGTTTAGGCCAAATTGGAAGTGAATTGATTAGCCACATGGCAAACCTCTATGGGAAAGACAATATCGTCGCGACAGATGTTTCTGATGCAAATGTAGCTGCCATTGGCGATATTCAGTTTGAAAAGTTAGATGTGACAGACGGTGAGAGTTTCAGACGTTTGGTTGAAAAACATAAAGTCAATACAATCGTCCATTTAGCGGCAATTCTATCCGCACGCGGGGAAACGATGCCTCAAACCACATGGGGAATCAACATGGGCGGTTTGTATAATGCTTTAGAAGTGGCCCGTGTAACCGACGCTTCCGTTTTTGTTCCAAGTTCCATCGCTGTATTTGGAAAAAACTTTCCTCTCGATAACACGCCACAAGATACAGTGCTACAACCCACGACCATGTACGGGGTAACAAAAGTGGCGGGAGAAACCCTTTGCAATTATTACTTTGATAAATACGGAGTCGATACGCGTGGCGTACGCTATCCTGGCATCATCTCCTATAAGACGCTCCCAGGAGCAGGAACCACGGATTACGCAGTGCACGTCTATTATGAAGCAGTAAAAAATGGTCATTATGATTCTTATATTGACCAGGGAACCTACATGGACATGGTGTATATGCCCGATGCCCTTCGCGCAGTCACGGAGCTCATGGAAGCGAATCCTGAAAAACTCGTGCATCGCAATGCCTTTAATATTGCATCGATGAGTTTGGAGCCTTCCATGTTTGAAAAATCGATTCAAAAAGTGATGCCAGAGTTTACTTTAGGATATGACGTGGATCCAGTCCGCCAAGCTATTGCAGAATCTTGGCCAAATTCTCTCGATGATTCTTGTGCAAGAGAAGAATGGGGATGGAAACCAGAATACGATTTGGATGCCATGACCGTAGATATGATCGAAAACTTACAAAAGAAATTAAAATAAATGGAGAGTCTCTCTTATAGGAGGGACTCTTTTGTCTCATCTTCATGGTAAAATAGAGTGAAGGAGGTCGTCATGAAAAGATTATTTATCCTTACATTGATTTTATTGTTTTGTGTCACACCAGTTTCAGCTTCTTCTCTTGAGGTTCGTAGAATCGAAGGTGCAGACCGGTATGAGACGTCTCTTGCCGTGAATCGACATTTTACAAAAACCCATTGGGCAGTCCTTGTGAGCGGACAAAATTTTCCCGATGCTTTGGCAGGAGGACCTTTGGCAGCGGCGCTTGATGCTCCCTTATATGTGACGCGCTCCGATGAAATTTCAATGGAATTATTCGAACAACTCCACACACAGGAAGTGAAAAATATATACATACTCGGTGGTCCCCGTTCCATTTCTATGGAAGTGGAGGCGAGCTTAAGTGAATTTGCTGTGACCCGAATTGCAGGCATCGACCGGTACGAAACAGCGGAACTCATCGTGGATGAAATGGAAAGGATGCGCCCTGATGGGGTTCATTATTACGCCAGTGGCGAAGCTTTTGCCGACGCCCTGGCTGCTTCCTCTTTTGTCCATGCCACAGAAGGCTTTCTTCATCTTGTCCCCAGTTACGTTGAGGTTCGCGTGACCGATGCCATCGCATTGGGTGGGCGAAGAAGCGTCAGTGGCGATATTGCACGTATATCTGGTCCTCCCCGTTTTGACACCGCGCTGGCCTTTGCAAAAGCGTATCCCCATAAAGGAGGAATCGCAATTGTCGTCAACGGATATGACTTCCCCGACGCTCTCTCTGCTTCTGGTTATGCGTCATCCATTCGTGCTCCGATTTTTCTTTCCGATGACGATGGCTTAAAAGAAAATGTGCGGACGTATATACAAGAAAATTTTAATGATGTTGTCATCATTGGCGGAGAAAATTCCGTCCCAATCATCGTCGAAGAGCAACTGAAAATGCAATAGGAATTCCCTTTCCTTGACAGAATTCCACCTTCTTTGTATGATTAAAGAAACAAATACGATGCGTTGAAGAGAAGAGAACTGTACCCTTTCGTAAAAGAGAGCTCCGTTTGGTGAAAAGGAGACGAAAGAAGACAGGGAAAATGGCCTCGGAGCATGACTGTACGTGAACCTGCGTTAAAGGGGTCTTAGACCATAGAGCGGGAGCATTCCCGGAAAAAGAGTGGTACCACGATAACTTCGTCTCTTCATAGACGGAGTTTTTTTATTTTCAAAAAGGAGAAAACCATGGAGAAAAAACCGTATTATATTACAACGCCCATTTATTATC
>CAMDZK010000079.1 GCA_945910665.1 uncultured Peptostreptococcaceae bacterium | reverse complement strand
TCCTGGACTCAGGTTCGGTGGTGAAGGCAAAAGAAAAAGGACTGGTTCGTTTCGAAGGCAAAGAACATATTATGCAAGAAGGAGATGTCGTTCTCTTTCGTTTCAACGTTTAAAAAGCTCGTTGCCTCAAAGGCACGAGCTTTTTTTGTTTACACTTCTCCTGCACGATGGCAGCGTACGAAGTGTTGGGGTTCAAATTCTCTTTGTTCCGGAGTCACTTGTCTACAAATATCGATGGCGTAGGCGCATCGGTCGACAAATCGACATCCTTCTTTTGGGTCGATCGGACTAGGCACATCTCCTTTTAACTCGATGCGCTTTCTGTCTTTTTGAATTTCAGGATCAGGAATTGGAATTGCCGACAAAAGCGCTCTCGTATAGGGATGGACAGGGTTACTGTATAGAAGCTCTGAGGGGGCGAGCTCCATCATCTGTCCTAAGTACATGACGCACACGCGGTCAGAGATATAACGGACCATCGAAAGGTCATGGGCAATAAATAAAAGCGTAATTCCCTTTTCTTGCTGGATTTCTTTTAAGAGATTGACCACTTGCGCTTGGATTGATACGTCGAGTGCGGAAATGGGCTCGTCACAGACGATAAACTCAGGGTCTAACGCCATCGCCCGCGCTACCCCAATTCTCTGCCTTTGGCCACCAGAGAATTCGTGCGGGAAGCGAAGCGCATGTTCTTCACCAAGTCCTACGAGTTCTAAAAGCTCCATTACTTTTCTGGTGCGTTCTTCTTCTTTTTTATATAATCCGTGTATGTCAAAAGGTTCTGCCACAATATCCGTGACGGTCATGCGAGGATCCAACGATGCATAGGGGTCTTGAAAGATCATTTGCATGTTTTTGCGCAGATCTTTCATTTGTCTTTCGGACGCAGAAAATACGTCTTGTCCTTCAAAGAGCACTTGGCCACCTGTCGGTTTATATAAGCGTAGAATCGTTCGCCCCGCGGTGGATTTTCCACATCCAGATTCTCCCACGAGTCCTAAGGTCTCTCCTTTGTAAATATCAAAGGTAAGCCCATCCACGGCTTTGAGCTTTCCACCACCCACATTGAAGTATTTTTTTAGGTCTTTTACTTGTAATACTGGTTCTCGGTTCATAGGCCAGCCTCCTTTGCTTGTGGATGGTGTAGCCAACATCGACTTTGATGAGTGTTGGAATGCTTTGTAAAGTCAGGTATGTGTTCTTTACAAATGCGAAGAGCTCGGTCACAGCGGTCGTAGAAGGAACATCCCTTCGGTGGTATATACAGATCAGGTGGAGAACCAGGAATACTATATAGGGTCTCCGAACGATCCATCGTCAGTTTCGGTACAGCGCGAAGTAAATTGATGGTGTACGGGTGTTTTGGTTCGCCAAAAATTTCTGTGGAAAGTCCTTCTTCGACAATTTGCCCCGCATACATTACAGCGACGCGATCGGCCATATCCGCAACGACACCCAAGTCATGGGTAATCAAAATGATTGATGTGCCCCGTTCAATTTGGATTTTCTTCATCAAATCCAAGATTTGCGCTTGGACCGTAACGTCTAAAGCAGTCGTCGGTTCATCGGCGATGAGGATGTCTGGGTTATTGGCCATGGCGATGGCAATCATAACCCTTTGCCTCATCCCACCGGAAAACTCATGGGGATACTGCTTAATCCGTTTTTCAGGTTGGGGGACTGCGACTAAACGGAGCACATCGATGGCTAGCTTATTTGCTTCTTCGTTGGTAATATCCTTATGCTTTTTCACACCTTCAACAATCTGTGTGCCGACACGCATTGTCGGATTTAAGGATGTCATCGGATCTTGGAATACCATCGAAATCTTCTTCCCGCGAATACCTTCCATTTCTTTACGCGGTTTGGTGAGCAACTCTTCTCCTTGGAAGACGATGGTTCCGCTTTTATAAATAGCAGGAGGCTGTGGAAGAAGCTGTACAATCGAGTTGGCCGTTACGCTCTTCCCACTTCCTGATTCTCCAACAATCGCTAAGGTTTCTCCTACATTGAGGTGAAAACTAATATCACGCACTGCCTCGACTTCGCCAAAGAATGTTTGAAAGGACACCGCCAAGTTTTTTACATCTAATATCTTCTTCATCATTATTTCCTCAATCTTGGGTCTAAGGCATCTCTAACACCGTCACCAAACACGTTAAAAGCAAACATTAACAGCGATATGACAAGTGCTGGGAAAAGTACTTGATAGGCCAATCCTATTTGTAATCCTTGCAATCCTTCATTGGAGAGCACACCCAACGATGGGGTTGGAGGGTTTAATCCTAAACTCATAAAACTTAAGGTTGCTTCTGAAAAGATTGCCCTTGGTATCGTCAGGGTGACGTTTACCAAAATGGGTCCTAGTGTGTTTGGGATGATGTGGTTTTTTAGAATATATCCTTTTTTCGCACCGATGGATTGAGAAGCCATAACATAGTCATTTTCTTTTAGCTGTAATACTTGTCCACGGACGAGAATTGCCATGGGTACCCACCCCGCTAAACTCATGGCGATAACCATGGTGAGTAAACTTATACCTTGAGATGAACTAAAGGTGACAGAAAGCAAAATGACGATGAGCATATAGGGAATGGAGTACACGATTTCTGCAATACGCATCATGACTGCGTCGACTTTTCGATTGGCCATCCCCGCAATTCCACCATAGGTTACACCGATGATAAAATCGAAAAATGCAGCTAGTATTCCGATAATTAAGGAATATCTCGTCCCAACCCAAACCCGTGTAAATAGGTCTCTACCGATGTTGTCGGTACCAAATAGATTTTGTCCGTCGGGTTTTACATTGATGCGCGCATAATTTTGTTCAAAATACGTGTAGCCACTAAACATAGGGGCAACAATTGCAAGAATGACGATAATCACGATGATAAAAAAACCAGTCATCGCCAATTTATTCTTCCATAGTCTCCTTCGTACATCCGCCCAATATTTCAAGGAAGGGCGATGAATTTTGTCGACATTCACATCATCTTTCATTGCAGGAGAAAAGAGTTCTGCGTCATATTTCATCATGAAGAAGTCCCTCCTGTCAGTTTAATACGTGGGTCTACAAGAATATATACGATGTCTACAATTAATAGCATCGTGATGAGAACGACGCCATAGAAAATCGTAATGCCCATAATGAGCGTATAGTCACGATTGATAACAGAGTCAACCAAGAAGCGGCCAATGCCTGGGAGCCCGAAGATTTTTTCTACGACAAAAGATCCCACGAGTAAGTTCGAGATGGTGGTACCTAATTGGGAAACGATGGGCAAGATTCCATTACGAACTGCGTGTTTCATGATGACGCCAATTTCACTAATCCCTTTTGATCGTGCCGTTTTTATGTAATCTTGTCCCAATACTTCTAACATGGACGAACGCATCATCCGCGCCATGGACGCCAGTGGCATGAGCGCGAGAGTAAAGGAGGGTAAAATCGTATGGGCAAAAGTACCCCATCCTCCAATGGGAAAAAAGTTACTTCCCTTCGCGACAAATTGAATGAATACAGTGGCTAAAATAAACGATGGAACGGAAATTCCAACAATTGCAATAATCATCATCACATAATCAGGGGCCTTATTTTGATACAGGGCCGCAAAGGCTCCTAGTGCAGGTCCTATGAGTATGGCCACCAATAATGCCTGCGCACCAATTTGAAAAGAAACTGGTGTGCCACGAGTAATCATATCGTTGACTGTTTCAACTTTTGACTTCATGGAGGCGCCTAAGTCACCACGTAAGATGTTTTTTAAGTAAATAACATATTGTTCTTCTATGGGTTTGTCTAGCCCATATTTTGCCAGGAGATTTTCATAAATCGATTCTGGCATTTTCCCTTCTTTACGGAAAGGGTCCCCGGGGATGGCTTTCATTAAAAAGAATGTTGCCGTAATAATCACCCAAATGGTGACCACTGCCATCGCCAAACGTTTCAATATGAATTTTAGCATACGGTCCTACCTTTCAAAAAAGAGTTCCGGCAGAGCAACTGCCGAAACTCTTTCACGAATGTTACTTAATTTCTACGTACGTGAGGGTTGGATAGTTCAATAAAGTTTTATATACACCCTCAATATTTGGTTTTACTAAATAAGGTAATGTGTAGAAATACACTGGGCAAACGACCATATCGTCTGTCATCATTTTCTCTGCTTTACGCATTGCATCGAAGCGCGCTTTCTGATCACCCGTTCCACGAGCGGTGTCGATTAACGCATCGTATTCTGGATTATTGTAGTTTGCATCGTTGTAGCTGGATGTGCTGTACCATAAGTCAAGCATAGTTAATGGGTCTGCGTAGTCGCCAATCCAACCCGCACGAGAGATTTGGTAATCCCCTGCTTTTTCACGGTCGAGTTTAACTTGGAACTCTACGTTTTCAAGGCCAATTTCAACGCCTAAGTGTTCTCTCCACATTTGTTGTGCAACTTGCGCGATAATACGGTGTGCTTCAGAAGTATTGAACAGAATGGTCATGTTGCTAAATACGCTCACATCCATTCCTTCTTCTGCTAGCCCTTCATCGAGAAGTTGTTTTGCTTTTGCAGGGTCAAAAGAGATTGCATTTGGCATGCTGTCACGATATTCTTTTCCATTTTCATCCAATAGACCAAATGGAACGATTCCTTCTGCAGGTACTTCCCCACCTTTAGAGATATCTCTTGTAATGACTTCACGGTCTAAGGCAAGAGCAAAGGCTTGACGTACTTTTGGATTGTTAAATGGAGGGACTTCATGATTGAAGTTGTAGTAATACGTTCCAACTTGTGGTCCTAATACGAGTTCTGGGTCACCTGTTGCGAGTTTTTCACCTGTGACTGCTGGAGGCATTTTCACGACTAAATCGTATTCACCTCCATCGTATTTTTGATAAGAAGTGTTGTCATCATCTAATACGTCCATGTCAATCCCATCAATTTTAACTGCATCTGCATTGTAGTATTCTGGGTTTTTGTCTAAGATGATTTTTTGGTTATGATCCCAACGGGCAAGTTTGAAAGGTCCATTACAGACATAGTTTTCAGGAGAATTTGCCCAGTTTGGATTCGCTTCTACATTTGCTTTGTTGACTGGTGAATACGTGTAGAACGCGGTTAATTCTGTGAAGAATCCAGTTGGAGCAACGAGTTTCACTTCTAAGGTTTTATCGTCGAGAGCTTTGACGCCTAAGTCATCCCATGTTGCCACTTTTCCATCGCCATTGAGGTCTTCCCCTGTGTTAAACTCTTCCATTCCTTCGATGTAGTAGAGTTGATACGCATAGTCTGCTGCCAGTTCAGGGTCTGCAACGCGTTTCCATGAAAACTCGAAGTCTTGTGCGGTTACAGGTTCGCCATTGGACCATTTAATGTCATCTTTTAATGTGAACGTATAAGTAAGTCCGTCTTCACTAATGACAGGTTCTTCTTTTGCCATACCAGGAACGAGGTTTCCTTCTTGGTCATAGGTCATGAGTCTTTCAAAAACGTGTTGTAAAATCCAGGAATCATGGGTTCCTTGCGCAAGCGCTGGGTCTAAGGATCCAGGTTCTGATGAGTTATTCGTACGTAAGTATTTTCCTCCCGTGGTTACTTCTCCACCAGTCGCTTCAGAACCTGCAGCTTCAGTTGTTTCGGGACCTACGTCTGTGCCTGCCGCATCTGTACCAGAGGCTTCTGTACTCCCTGCTTCGTTTCCACTGCCACCGCACGCTGCTAAAAGCATCGCCATGACAAGTAGAAGAGCAAGCCATCTGAATGATTTTTTCATGTTTACACTCCCTTCTAATTTTCCACTTAACATACTTTTTATCAATGGAATTATGAATA
>CAMDZK010000078.1 GCA_945910665.1 uncultured Peptostreptococcaceae bacterium | reverse complement strand
TACGGTACACACGAGTAAAGCTGGACTGACGCTGGGGAGTATATCCATAAGAGCAGACCAGTCTTCTTTTTTTACATAGTCTGCAGCATCATAATACAATGCCCATACAGTTAGAGCGGTGAGAGACAGACTCACAAAACGAAACCACTTGGCATTTCTATGGTTTAGTGTCCATACAACATTCAGTACGGCAAAAATGATCGCAGACACACCGAATAAAATCCACATCACAATCTCCTCAAGATTTTATTGCGCTTCTATAAATGCCTTTAATAATTTATAGGTGTTTTCAAGTCCTTTTTCATGGGTTCTTTCGTAGCCGTGGCTTGCGGCAACACCAGGGCCAATCAAGGCATGGCGATAGTCGTATCCTGCGCTCATGGCTGCGGAAGCATCGGAGCCGTAGTAAGGATAAATGTCGATGGCGTAGTCAAGTTTTTCTTGTTGCGCGAGCTTCACGAGTTCATCGGTCAGGCTGTAGCTATAAGGACCTGTGGAATCTTTCGCACAAATGGAGACTTTCGTTTCATCGGTTTTTAAGTCATCGCCCACAACACCCATATCGACGGCGATCATGTCAGTAATTCCTTCTGGATGACCTGCACTGGCTCCATGGCCAATTTCTTCGTAGACGGAGAAAAGAAGATAGACGGGACGATTGCATGTCCACTCCCCTTTGGCGAATTTTTCTGCCATATGGAGTAAAAGACCTGCGGATGCTTTATCGTCTAAATGACGGCTTTTAATGAATCCGTCGCCCGCTTGACGAAAACGTGGGTCTAAAGAAACAGGGTCGCCCGCTGCAATACCCGCTTTTATTGTTTCTTCTTCAGAGTTCGTGATGATATCTAATACCACTTCCATATTCTCATCGGAGCGTTTTGTTTCGTTCACTTCTCTCGATGCGTGGACCGCCGGTTCGTTTAATCGAAGGGTACCTTCATATGTTTTTCCATCGCGCGTGTGGACCGTAACGCATTCTTGTTCTGCGTAGTTCATTGGAAAGCCACCAAGCGTTGTAATGCGCAAGCGTCCATTAGATTTAATGGAGCGAACCATGAGTCCCAATGTGTCCACATGGGCGCTGAATAAAATGCCATTGCCTTCAACATTTGGATTAAGTTTCGCAAAAATTGTACCTTTTGTCGCTTGTGTGTATTCAATGCCCATATTTGTGAGGGATTCTTTAATAAATTCTTCCGCGTGTTTTGTATATCCCGTTGGAGATGGTATATTGACCAGTTTTTCGATCCATTCAATTGTTTTTTTCATAATGTTCTCCTTGTTTTACTTTTTTATCTTTTAATTTCTTTCGTATGCCGGAAATGACGCGAAGCTTATCTCGTGCCCAAAGGGGTGCCACGAGTTGCTCGCGGTCTGGGTCTCCAGTGAGGCGGTGGATGACAATATCTTTGTGAAGATGCGGTATGATTTCTGCGACCGCTTCTTCATACTCTTCTTTCGACAAGAGTGAGAAGGGTTCTCTTTCATAAGCCCTTGTGAGCGCTGCTCCCTTTTCTAAAAAAAGGCTGTGAATCTTGATTCCATGGACTTCCTTATTGTTACAAAAGGAAACCGAATCCATCCAATCGTCCATCGTCTCCCCAGGATACCCAATGATTAGATGCAAAAGAACGGGAATATTTCTCGCTCGTAAGGCATCCACTGCATTTTCCAATGATTGGTGGGAATATCCCCTGCCCATCGCAAGGATGGTATGTTCATTGGTCGTTTGCATCCCGAGTTCCACAATCACTTCCAAGCGTTTGCTCATCTCTTCTAGTATATCCAAAACAGGTGCACTTAAACAATCCCCTCGCGTTGCAATCATCAGTCCATCGACGTCCAAGAGAATAGCTTCTTCAAAACGTTCTTTCAGTTTTTCTGGACTTTCGTAAGTGTTTGTAAAGGCAGAAAAATAGGCGACGAAACGAAGGTTTTCACCCCACTTTTCCCTCGCCTTATTCATCTGATCAGTGAATTGCACACCAATCGGCTCTACTGGTTGTGGTTTGGCTGCACAAAAGGCGCAACCCCCAACCCCTACAGTTCCATCGCGATTGGGACATGTAAAGCCACCATCTACGGTAAGCCTTGCCGTCTTTTTTCCATAGGTTTTTAGACTATAACTATGAAAGTCGTTGTACCGTTGCATTAGCGTTTCCTTTTTGGTTTCGCCCTCTCAATGTTTACAGGATAGCCTTTAATTTTTGCGCCGCGCATATTTTTGACGACTTTTTCTGCATCCGCATCTTTTACTTCCACAAAGGTCGCGTTGGGGAAAATCTCGATTTTTCCAATGGAACCTGCTTTAATGCCAGCCCGCTCCACAATAGATCCCACCACATGGCGTTGACTGATATTTTGGTCTTTTCCAATGTTAATGAAAAGTCTTGTGTATTTTTGATTGCGGTCACGGTCTTTATTGCTGCGCTCTTTTTGTCTTGATTGATACGCGTTTGGATTGTCGACAGCATCAATTTCTGCGTGAATATCTGACTTTTGCGTTTTCAAATACAATTCCATGAGCGCACAGGCAATGTCATAGGAGTTGTAGTTTTCCGCGACGAGAATATCCACGTAAGGATTGTTTTCGACTTCACCATCCATTTGCTCGCGGATTGTATTAATGATGCGCGTGCGATGACGCTCTTTAATGTCTTTTAATGTAGGGAGTTCTCTTTTTTGAACCTTTGTCTTCGTGTAGCGCTGAATATCTCTTAATTTATAAATATCTTTCCCTGCGATAAAGCTAAGGGCGACCCCTTCTCTTCCAGCACGGGCTGTACGACCAATTCGATGCACATAATATTCTTGGTCTTGGGGCATGTCGTAGTTGATGACTAAATCCACATCATCTACGTCGAGACCACGGGCCGCAACGTCGGTTGCGATGAGAACTTCCACAGTGCCACGCTTAAATTTACGCATGACCGCATCTCTTTGATTTTGCTTTAAGTCTCCGTGGAGAGCGTCGGCGCCATACCCTTTCGATTGAAGTTCCGCTGTGAGTTCATCCACTTTTTTCTTCGTATTAGCAAAGACAATACACAGTTTTGGATCGTAAATATCTAAGATTCGTGTGAGGATTTCTCCTTTCATGAACTCTTTTAACTCGAAATACCCTTGTTCTACGCGTGGGACGGTGAGTTCCTTGTGGACCATTTGAATGAATTCTGGTTCTTTTAAGTATTTCGATGCAAAGTCTTTGATGGGCTTGGCCATGGTCGCACTGAAAAACGCCTTTTGCACATCTTCAGGTAGCGCTTCAATGACGGTTGCCATATCATCGCGAAATCCCATGGCAAACATTTCGTCTGCTTCATCTAAAACGAAGTACTTGATTTGATCGGTTTTTAAGGTTTTGCGACGCATGTGATCCATTACGCGTCCTGGAGTTCCTACAACCACATGAACGCCTTGTTTTAAGGCGCGAATTTGGCGATCTATCGGTGCGCCACCATATACGGGGAGCACGCTTAATTTTTTATGAAATTTTCCAAGTCTGCCGAGTTCTTCTGCCACTTGCACGGAAAGTTCCCTTGTTGGGCATAAAATCATGGCTTGGAGGGTATTTTTTGAAAAGTCGATTTGTTCTAAAAGAGGCAAAGAAAAAGCGGCGGTTTTTCCCGTGCCCGTTTGTGCTTGTCCAATGAGGTCACGGCCTTCCATGAGTGGAGGAATCGCCTGCTCTTGTATGGGGGATAATTCTTCAAATCCCATTTTTTCGATCGCTTGTAAACTCTCCTTTGAGAGAAGATCGATTGTTTTTTTATCTGTCATTGAGTTTCCTTTCTGGTTCTATCATGTACAGTATTGCACAAATCGGCGTATTTTGCAAGTTTTCCCGCTGTTTTTCCCCAATATTATACAGTCGCAAAAAAAGGGTACAAATAATCCAAAGGAGTGATACCTATGGATTGGAATTTAGATTCTTTATACCCTTCTTTGGAAGATGCTTCCTATGAAGAGGACTATAAAGAGTTACTCGAGTATTTGAAAAAGATAGAAGAGTACAAAAAACAGGAAATGAACCCATCGGTTCTATCAAACTGGCTCAAAGAGTACAGAGAAATGATGCGCCGCTATGGAACGCTCACGCAGTATCCAAATTTACGCACATCTGTAAACGTCGACGATACAAAGGCATTAAAAGCCATGGACCGTATTAGAAACTTATCACCTGCGGTGAATGCGTACACGGTTGCTTTCTCTAGAGCCTTAGAAAATGTTGATGTGGATGCATATGTAGAGGAAAATGAATTCTTAAAAGAGCACAAATATTTCTTAGAAAGTCAAAAGGAAGAAAACGAACATCTCTTAGATGATGCGGGAGAAGAATTGTTAGCGTCACTCACCCAAACAGGAGCCATGGCGTTTTCCCAATTAAAAGAACTCGTCGGTGCAAAACATATGGTGGAAGTTGAAATCAATGGGGAAACAAAAGAAATGCCCCTGGCTTCTGTACGCAATTTAGCCTATCACGCGGACCCTGCAGTGCGAAAAGAAGGCTATGAAAAAGAATTGGCTAGCTACAAGAAAATTGAAGACGTGGTTGCCGCTTCTCTAAACGCCATTAAAGGTGAGTCAATCACAAAAAGCCGCGTCAGAAATTTTGAAAGCCCTCTGGCTAAATCTCTTCATACGGGACGAATGGATGATAAAATCTTAGATTCTCTGTGGACGGCCATTGATGAATACAAGCCCATGTTTCGAAAGTATTTGCAACATAAGGCAAAACTCTTAGGTCATGAAGGTGGACTTCCTTTCTACGATCTCTTTGCACCAGCAGGCGAAGTGGATTTAACCTATACATTTGATGAAGCGGCTGAGTATGTCATCGACAAATTCTATGCCTTCTCCGATTCCTTAGGTGACTTTGCGAAACGGGCCTATGAAAACGACTGGATCGATTCAGACCCTAAAAAAGGAAAACGCGGCGGCGCATTTTGCTCCAACTTACACGCAGCTGGAGAAAGCCGCATCATGATGAATTTTAGCGGTTCATTCAGCAATTTAACCACGCTGGCCCACGAACTTGGACACGGGTATCACGGGGATGTGTTGAAAAAACAATCCCAATTAAACGCCCGCTATCCAATGCCATTGGCAGAAACTGCCTCTACCTTTGCTGAGACATTAGTGACAGAAGCAGCCATAAAAGAAGCGGATGATGCGACAAAAGCAGCCATTTTAGAAAACAGTATTTCCGGCGTCACGCAAACCTGCTTGGATATTCGCAGCCGTTTCCTCTTTGAAGACGATGTGTTTGAAAAGAGAAAAGACGGGCAATTGTCTGTGGAAGAGTTAAAAGAAAGTATGGCCAAAGCCCAAGACGAAACCTACGGCGACGGCCTCCAAGATGGTTCTCGCCATGCATATATGTGGATTAACAAACCCCACTACTTTATGGCTGGGCTTGATTATTACAATTACCCCTATGCCTTTGGAAACTTGTTTGCATTAGGCTTATATCAAATGTATTTGGAAGAAAAAGATGCCTTTGTTGAAAAATACGATACGCTCTTAACCCTCACAGGACAAGCAGACGTGTACACCGTAGCCGAATCCATTGGCATTGACCTTCATAAACCAGATTTCTTTAAGAAGTCGTTGGATTTTGTACAAAAACAAATTGACACTTGGATTGAACTGACCGAAAAATAAGAGGAAGGCGCACGCCTCCTCTTATTTTTAATAACGAGCCCAGCACTCAACCGATTGTAAAGAAAAATATTCGTAATTTTCTTATTTCCAATCACTAAAATTAGAGAGTGATAAGGGGATTGAGTGCTGGACAAGCTACAACTAATTTCCGTTCTTTATTCATTTG
>CAMDZK010000077.1 GCA_945910665.1 uncultured Peptostreptococcaceae bacterium | reverse complement strand
CGTCGTTTTTCCTAAATTTTTCGATCGCTGGGTGATAAATGCCGTGAGAATCGATATAAAAATTAACGGCATAACAATCATGCGAAGCAAACGAACATATCCAGAACCGACGAGACCAATCCATCGCATGGCAAACTGAATTGCTTCACTGCCAAATCCAAAGAGCGTCTGTACAAGTATTCCAAAAACAAGTCCGGCAATGAGTGCTGCAAATACACGAATGGTAAATGACTTTTTCTTCTTTCTCAAATAAACAAGTCCCGCTAAAAGCGCAGCAAAGACGAGCACAATGAGAATACCTAGGATTGTGCTATTCATTTTTACCTCCTTTTAATTCCGACTTTGCATGTCGGGTATATTGATTTACAATACCATATTTTTTCATTCTTTGTCAAAAAAAGCATTATAATTCTTGCATCATCCATAAACCAATGTAATGTATCGGATCATTCACGCTGTTATACGGAGGCGCATAGGCTAAATCGAGATTGTATATTTCTTCTCCTGACATTTGATTCGTCAAGATAGAAACAGCTACATCAATGCGCTTATCTACCCCTTCCTCACCAATGATTTGCACTCCCAGTAACCTTTTTGACTGTTTATCGGCCACGGCTTTAATTTTCATACCATTCTCTTTCCAGTAAGATGGGAATACATTTTTCTCCCAGGTTTTTGTTATGATATCAAAACCACGGTCTCTCGCTACTTTTTCACTGAATCCTGTCGATGCGACCGAAAGATTAAATAAGCGGAAAATGGATGTCCCAAGGATTCCTTTCCACTGCATTGTCCCACCTGTCATTTGACTGCCCGCAATTTTACCCGTTTTGTTGGCTGTCGTTCCAAGGGGTGTAAAGGTTGGTTTTTCATCGAGTTGATGAATCATTTCAATGCAGTCCCCCGCTGCGTATATATCCTTGTGGGAAGTTTCCATTTTACGGTTGACAATGATTCCAAATTTGCCAACGGCAAGACCCGCTTTTTCTGCAAGCTCTGTATTTGCTTTGACCCCTGTTGCTGTAACAATAAGATCTGCAGGAATGAGACCGTGATTGGTCATGACACCTTCTTTTGTAAACTTTTCCACATCTTCTTCTAATTTTAACGTGACGCCATTTTCTTCCAATACTTCGATTAACGAACTGCTCATGTCTTCATCTAAATGGGATGCAACGCGTCCACTTCTGGCAATGACAGTCACTTCCATACCTCGTTCGATGAGATTTTCTGTCATTTCAAGACCAATAAACCCCGTTCCCATAATGGCTGCGGTTTTAGGATTTTTATTTTCCAAAAACCAATCCAGACGTTTGGCATCGTCCATCGTACGAAGAGCAAATACATGGTCTAAGTCTACCCCTGGGATGGGTGGTTGCGTAGCCTTTGCCCCAGTTGCAAGGAGTAGACGGTCATAGCTTTCTTCAAAAGGATTTTCTGCTTCTCCTTTGATTTGTTTGCCCTGAATATCAATTTCTGTGACCTCATGACCAGCTTTTACGATAATCCCATAATTTTTTTCGAATTCATCGGGGCTTCGGTAAAGAGATTCGACATTCTCTATCGTGCCCCCATACACGTAAGGAACACCACACATGCCAGACGATACTTCGTGTTCCTTATCAAAAAGAATGACCTCTGCATCTGGCTCGTTTCGTTTTATCTGTGCAGCAGCCGTCGTCCCAGCTGCAACACCCCCTATAATTACATATTTCATACAATCACTCCTTATCCCATAGATACCCACATTGCCTAATCCTCTTAAATATGGTACTTTGAATAGGGAAGGAGGGATTTGGTGAATCTCGGAGAATCGCAAGAAATGTATCTTGAAACACTCTATATCATATCATTACAACAAACGGAGGTACGATCCGTCGATTTGGCCAACACGATGGGGTTTTCAAGACCCAGCGTAAGCCGCGCTGTCAATAACTTAAAAACCGATGGTCTGATTGCCATTCAAAGTGACAATACCCTCCTCTTAACCGAAAAAGGACTTCACATTGCGCAAAAGGTCTATGACAGGCACATTACTCTCAAGAACATTCTCATAGAAATGGGTGTATCTGAGGAAACTGCAGATGAAGATGCTTGTCGCATTGAACATGTGATCAGTGACGAAAGCTTCGACGCCATTTGCTCCCATTTTGGCATCCAAAAATAAAGAATCCAGTGGAAATCTCCACTGGATTTTATTTTTTTGCTTGGACGCCCAAATAGGCATCTCTGATTTCTTGGTCCACCAACAGTTCTTGTCCAGTCCCAGATTTCGTCATGTTTCCTGTGACGAGAACATAAGCTTTATCGGCAATTTTTAAGGCTGCGTTCGCATTTTGTTCAATTAATAAAACGGTCACGCCCAAGTCGTGAATTTTTTCAATAATGCTGAAAATATCTTTTACGAGTTGGGGGGCGAGTCCTAAGGATGGTTCATCCATCATGAGAACTTTTGGTCTTGCCATGAGACCTCTTCCCACGGCGAGCATTTGTTGCTCACCACCAGAAAGAGTCCCAGAGGCTTGCCAGCTTCGTTCGCGGAGTCGTGGGAATAAGTCATAGACTTGTTCCATTTGCTCTTGAACCCATTTTTGATCTGTAATTAAGTAAGCACCAATTTTTAAATTTTCTTCAACGGTTAAATTTGGAAACACTTTCCGTCCTTCCGGAACGAGAATAATTCCCTGTTCCACGATTTTTTGAGGGTCGTGCCCTTGTATTTCTTTACCATTAAAAGAAATCGTCCCACGATCCGCTCTCACGAGTCCACTAATCGCTTTTAAAGTCGTGGATTTCCCCGCACCATTTGCGCCGATGAGAGAGACAACCTCCCCTTCTTCAACGTCAAAACTAATTCCTTTTAAGGCCTGAATACCGCCGTAAGAGACTTTTAAGTCTTTAATTGATAGTAAGCTCATTCATCTACCCCCAAGTAGGCTGTGATGACCGCAGGGTCATTTTGAATCTCCGCAGGAACACCCGCAGCAATACGCTTGCCAAAGTCAATGACATAGATACGATCGGAGATATCCATAACTAAGTTCATGTGATGCTCTATCACGAGAATCGTCAAACCAAATTCTCTCTTAATCTCTTTGATAAAAAGCGCAAGCTCATCCGTTTCTTGTGGGTTCATCCCCGCGGCTGGCTCATCGAGTAAAAGAAGTTTTGGTTTGGTCGCAAGAGCTCTTGCAATTTCCAAATGGCGTTGTTTCCCATACGGGAGTGTATCCGCGACTTCAAAGGCATATTCTTTTAAATGGACACGCTCAAGCAGTTCCATCGTTTCTCTTTGATGGAGTGTTTCTTCCTCTTTGTTCAATCGAAAAACCGCTTGGAAAAGATTCGCCTTCGCATTCATATGGTGGGAAATCAGGACATTTTCAAATACGGTCAGATTTTTAAAGAGGCGAATATTTTGGAAGGTTCTCGCAATTCCTTTTTTAGTGACTTTATCAGGTGTCGGATGCAAGTCTTGTTTGTAGACGCCTTTATTCTCCCCAGCGTAGAGTTTTTCCATTTTCCCCTTAGGATACCCTTGGGAAATAGTTTCTCCATTAAATAGAATCCGTCCATTCGTCGGATGGTAGACACTCGTAATCGCATTAAATGCAGTGGTCTTACCTGCACCATTGGGTCCAATGAGAGCGACGATTTCACCTTCGTGAATTTCCATATTGAGATTGTTGACGGCGACAACCCCTCCGAATTGCATGGTCAAATTCTCGACCTCTAAAACGGGAACTCTTTTATCTGCTGTCACTGTGATCAACCCCCTCTCCTTCTGTCGTTGGCACGTCGACTAAATCAGCTCGGTCCATCGGTTGGCCATCAAAGACCATTTCATTGGCCATATCTGTGCTGGCTTTCTTTCCTCGCAAGAGTCGCCTGAATCCATCCCAACTGAATTCTTTATTGCCCATAATTCCTCTGCGGTAAAAGAGGACGACAAGCATCAATAAGACGGAGAAGACGACCATACGAAAACCGACGCGCAACAAGGGCACCTGCATGCCACCAATGACTAAGGGTGTATCGAAGAATCGTAAAAACCAGTCTTTCGAAAACGTGACTAAAAAGGCACCGAGAACAGAACCCGTAATGCTCCCAAGTCCACCAATGACGACGATAAGTAAAATATCGTAAGTCATCATAATGGAGAAGGTACGCGCCTCAATGGAACGCATAAACATGGCGAGCATACCACCGGCAAGAGCCGTAATAAAGGAACTGATAATAAAAGACATTTGCTTGTGCTTCAGTAAGTTGATTCCCATGGCTTCCGCTGCAATTTCATCTTCTCGAATGGCCAAGAATGAGCGACCATGGGTCGAGCGAATGAGTAGTACGATAAACCCAATGCAAATGACGGCGAAGAAATATGGTACGAGGAGTGAACCTGCTCCTTCTGGTAAAATGCCAAAGGTTGGGAAATTAAATCCTGGGATGTTTTTCAATCCGTAGGAACCATTGGTAATCGTATCCAGCTGTGGTGCAGAGAGAATCGCCCGGATAATTTCACTAAATCCTAAGGTCGCAATCGCCAAATAGTCACTTTTTAAGCGTAGAACTGGCAAACCGATGAGAAAAGCAAAAATGCCCGCAACACATCCGCCAATCAAAAGGGCGACGATAATTAAAAGAGGTTCTGGTAACACAGAAAGAGCGCGTTTAATATTTAAGAGCCATTCTGCCATTCCGCTCATATAATAGACGCCTTCTACACGATCGACGGGAATTGTCAAAATCGCTGTGACGTAGGCACCAATCGCCATAAAGCCAGCTTGTCCTAAGGAAAATAAACCAGTAATCCCATTTAAAAGGTTCATTGCCACGGCGACAACAGAGAAAATCAGTGATTTTTGAATCATTGTCACCAATAATCCGCCCCATGTAACGGCATCTTTATTTGCTTCGATCAGGGTGAACAGGACAGCAAAGCCAAGAATCGCTAAAATTGTATACAGATTATTTTTCTTTTTCGTTTGTAGTCTATCCATGGGGGACCTACACTTTCTCTTGGAGGGATTCGCCTAAGATTCCCGTCGGTTTGAATATCAAAATGATAATGAGCAAGAGGAAAGTAAAAGCATCACTAAAGGTCGAATACCCAAAAGCGACGAGGAGAGTTTCCACGATGCCGATAATAAATCCACCAATAACAGCTCCTGGCACGCTTCCAATGCCGCCGAGAACGGCCGCGACGAAACACTTAAGACCTGGCAATGTCCCAGAAAATGGTGTCACTGACATACGGTCCGTAAAGTATAAAATGGATCCAACCGCAGCCAATGCAGATCCGATGACAAAGGTCAACGTGATAATCCGGTCAATTTTAATCCCCATGAGTTTCGATGTATCATAGTCTTTCGATACAGCACGCATAGCCATCCCAATCTTTGTTTTCTTTAAAAGTGTAATGAGAAGTGCGACGAGAATAATCGTAAGAATTGGTGTTAAAAACGTGACTAAACTCGAACGTAATTCGCCGATGATGATCGGCTGTTTTAAGAGTGGTATCGCCGGATACGCTTGTGGTAAAGCGGAGAATAAGTAGGTCGCTAAATTTTGCAAGAGATAAGAAACGCCGATGGCGCTAATCATAATGGACATTCTCGGTGCACTACGAAGAGGTTTATAAGCCACTCGCTCGATCCCTACACCAAGGAGTATCGTTCCTAAAATGACAACGACGATGGCAATCGGCCAAGGCATAACTGCAATGGAGAAAATCATAAAATATCCTGCCATCATAAAAATGTCCGCATGGGCAAAGTTAATTAATAATAAAATTCCATACACCATCGAATAACCAATCGCGATGAGTGCATAGGCACCGCCTAAACTGATTCCTGTGAGGCAATGTTGTAGAAAGGTTGTTAAACTCATATTATCCTCGATTCATATAAAAAAGCGGCGACGCATGGCCACCG
>CAMDZK010000076.1 GCA_945910665.1 uncultured Peptostreptococcaceae bacterium | reverse complement strand
GGGCTCCTGCCCGTATTACTCAATTTCGATCTTTTCGGCGTCGTCTTTGCGAATGGTGAGCTCATATCCGCGGACGGTGAGTTCCATGGGGTCGCCTAAAGGTGCGACTTTTCTGAGGAAAACATCCGTCCCTTTGGTTATGCCCATATCCATAATGCGACGTCTGATGGCTCCTTCTCCATGGACTTTTTTCACAGTAGAAGTAGAGCCAATTTTAGCGCTTTTTAAGGTTTTCATTGTGCCTCCGTTCTTGGAATGACCAAAATGTACCTAGCCATTTCCTCTGAGATTGCAACCCGCGTGTCTTTCACTGCGACGATTACATTTCCTTGAAATTTACTGATGATGCGAACGCTTGCGCCAACGTTAAAACCTAAGTTTTCCAAATGTTTTCGGACTTTTGTTTCTCCGCCGATTTTTCCAACTGTATGTAATGCGCCCGCTTCTGCGAGAATTAAAGGCATCATGCAAATAACCTCCTTTGCAACGCCTTGGTATTGATAATAGTTATCATTAACATTATTTTACTCTGAGAACCGACCGCTGTCAAGGAGATTCTCCAATAAAAAAAGCCGCTAGACTTAGCGACTCTTCACGATTCTATAAATATCTTTTCTTCTGTGGGCAAGAAGCGGTAATTGTTCCCGCACTTTTTTCACTTCGTCAAGATCCAATGTGACAATTTCCACACGCTCATCTCGCTCCATTTGAAGAAGCACTCGCCCCCATGGGTCGCAGGCAATGCTATGACCATAGGCCGAATAGCCAGATTCTGGGTTCGATGCCGGTGCACAACCAATGGTGTAGACCTGATTGTCCACAGCACGGGCGCGAAAATGGAGTTCCCAATGAAGCGGACCCGTCGTTTCATTAAAAGCACCAGGCACAATGAGCACTTGTGCGCCTTCGTCTACAGTAAGCCTCGCCAACTCTGGAAAACGAACGTCGTAGCAAATCATGAGACCCATGGTGCCAAATTCTGTTTTAAAGGTCGTCACTTCATCGCCTGGGGTTAAGCGATCTGACTCACGAAAGTGCTGTCCCCCTTTGATGGCAATATCAAACAAGTGCATTTTACGGTGCTTCGCGATTTCGTTTCCTTGTGTATCGAACACATAGGATGTATTGTAAATGCGTTCGACTTCTTTTTCTGCGACGGTTCCCGCCACAAGATAAGCTGCCGTTTGACATGCCAATTGCTGCAAGCGCTGATAAATTGTGCCACCTTTTTCTTGGGCAAAGGAGACAAAAGCTTTCGCTTGATACGGTTGCAAGCACATTTCCGGCAGCACAATAACATCGCACTTTCCTCGTAGCGGAAGGAGAAGCTCTTCTAAATGATCCAAGCTTTCCGCAGGTGTCGCGCTGGTCTTATTTTGGACTATCGCAAAACGGACTTCCATGGTGTGTATTCCTTTCCTGCACGTGTATCTTCAATGATTGCTTCTGCTTCTTTGGCATACCAAAAGTTTTGTCCCTCTTCCACAACATACTTGAGATTGGGTTCTACTAGCGCACGTTCATTCTTCCCATGATGCAACCATCCTTGGAGAAAAGATTGCATGAGAGCTTCCCGTTTACTATTCGGATTTTTACTCACTGAAACTTTCTCCCATTCCTTTTTTAGTAAATGGTAGATGGACTGAGTGAAATTGTATTCCAATTTTTCTTGGGGTAAAAGTCTTCCCTTTTGTGCGTCTCTAAGATGTGCTTTGGCAGCACGCCCATCTTTTCGTACGACGGCGAGGGTCGCCCGCAACAAGGCAATGCGATGCTCGATTTTTTGTTTGTGGAGCGCGTCACTACTACTGATATCATCCAACAGGTCTTCCGCTTTTTTAAATTCGCCCATGTCGATAAGACCTTGGACAACGGCGAGATTCGCTTCCGTCTCTTTGAGCGTTCCCTTTCTCGCATAGCCAGCAGAGAGTCGATTCATCTTCATATATTTTTGCGGTTGAAGGGAATTTAAATACAAATAGCGTTTGTACATCCAAAGATTGACGCTAATAAGGAGATACAAAACTAAAAAAATAAGAAAGGTTTGTAGGAGAGAAAAGCCGATAATATCTTGTAAAAGAATCGATGCAGCCACTAAGAGTAAAAGTATTCCTATTTGTAGTTTCATCGGATGTCTCCAACGCGTTTCATAAAGGAGACAGACTCTTCCATCATATTGGTGGTCACAAAGTGCCCCAAGTATTCGTAGGATATAAAACGCACAAGGTCCTTTTCGTCATTCATTTCTTGTAAACGTTCATAAAATTTTTGTTGTTCAGTATAAGGAATGAGAGCATCATCTTCTCCTGCCAGCATGAGAATCGGTCTGTTTTTCAGCTTTTCAATTTCATCTGCTGGGTTTTGCTCAAAGGGGATGTATCGATTTTTCAGCCCTCCTGATGCCATCTGCTCCATGACCGTAAAATCAAAGAGACCATTGAGATTGACCAGGCCAAGTAAATCCTCATCGTCACAGTAGATGGTCGATGCAGTAAAACCGCCCATGGAATGACCCATTACCATGATGCGGTCAATCCCCTGCTCTTGGAGGTATTTTTTCCAGATGGGGAATTCTTTTCTCGATTGTTCGATCGTTTGAAAAAAGTACTGCGCTGTGGTTTCTGGTTTTTGGTATTCTGAAAAGGCGCCCCTTTCCCCATGATGGATCGCATCGGGAATAATCACTGTAGCACCAGAGGTGGCCAATGCGGCGCCGCGAAAGGCGTTATGTTCTTTTGTGCTGCTCCAGCCGTGGTAAAACAAAATCCCCAGGCGATTTTCAACACCTTCTGGGCGCATGAAAAGGGCGGGGATTTCTTCCACGACGATTCGTTTCGTATCAACAGCGAAATATTTCTGATTCATCGTTCACCTATAAGTTTCTTCTCTCATCCATGGCTTTCGCTAAAGTCATTTCGTCAAAATATTCTAAAGATCCACCCATGGGAATTCCCGAAGCAATCCGAGAAATTCGAATGGAAGTATCTTTTAAAACATCGTGTATAAAATTTGCTGTGACATCTCCTTCAAGGGTTGGAGAAAAAGCAATAATGACTTCTTCCACATCTTCTGTGCCAATACGGTGGATGAGTTGTTCTAAATTTAAGTCGTCTGGGCCGATCCTTTGCATGGGATTTAAAAGCCCACTCAACACATGGTAAAGACCTCTGTAATGCTGGGTTTTTTCAATGGCAATCAAGCTGGGTACATCTTCCACTATACAGAGAACATGGTGGTCCCTGTTTCCATCTTCACAAATGGAGCAAATTTCGTGGTCCGTAAGATTGTTGCAAATACTACAATGATGCACCTGTGATTTGACTGCCATCAAAGCGTCTGCCAAGCGGTGGACATCTTCTTGGGGTTTTTCTACCAAAAACATGGCCAAACGTTGGGCGCTTTTTCTGCCAATCGTAGGCAAATGCGAGAGCTCCTCGATGAGGCGCTCGATGGATTCTGGATAGGCGCTCATTTTAGAGTCCTGGGATATTGAGTCCGCCCGTCACTTTTGACATTTCTCGTTCTGCTTTTTCTTCTGCACTGCGGAGCGCTTCATTCACTGCGGCAATGATTAAATCTTGAAGCATTTCAACATCTTCTGGGTCTACTGCATCTGGGTCAATCGTCAAGCGCACAAGCTCTTTTTTTCCTGTGACAACAGCTTCCACCGCGCCGCCACCTGCTTGTGCTGTGACTTCTTCCGCTTCTAATTTTTCTTGCATGTCCTCAATTTGTTTTTGCATTTTTTGCATTTGCTTCATCATATTGTTCATGTTTGGGGCGCCACCGCGACCTGGGTATCCTCTTTTCATAGTTTCACCTATTCCCTTTCAATATTTTCCGCTCCGAGAAAGTCAATCACAGACTCCACGGATGCGATTGTTTTTTTCTTTATGTCCTTTTCCATGACGATCTGCACTTCATAGACTTCGCCATAGAATCGTTCCAATTCTTCTTTGATAATGATGCGGTTTTCATCTTTTTGGACCGCGTTTTTATGAATTTCGTAGCCATCGGGGAAGGCGATGGTCACCATGTTGTTTTCCACGGTTTCCAATTTTCCCTCTCTCAAATAGGCATGGAGAAACATGCTGCGGCTGCGAATATTCTCTAATATATTTTCCCAATCGGAAGAAGAAATCTCTTTTCCTTCTCCTTTAGGTTGTTTTTCAATTTTTTCTTTTGGTTCTACAGGGGCCTTCTCTGGTTCTGAACTTTCTTTACTTTCTTCCTGCTTCGGTTCATCTTTAACGACAGGTGCTTGTATGGGTTCATTTTGTTTCCATTCATCCAGTATCGACTTTGGTTTTTCTTCTTCCACAGGAGCACAATGGGCCATTTGTCCTGAGAACACATAGGCTTCTAGCTTTTCAATGCGTTCTTCTAAAGTCTTTTTTTGGACCATCTGACATAAGGTGAGAATCGCTGCAATGACGAGTGTATATGCATCGTCCGTAAAGCGAATTTGACTCTTTATTTCAATAAGCTCACGTAGGCAAGCAATCAGCATATCTCGGTGCCATGAGTGGGCAAATTCTTGATACTGAGTAAAGATTTCATCAGACCCTGCAAAGAGCCTACGGTCGTCCGTTACATGACTGACCATCAGCTTTCTGAAATGTTCAATGAGGTCATCTAAGAGCTGTTCCGCTTCTCTGCCTTTATCTTTTAACTCTTGTGCCGCTTTTAGCGCATCTTTTCCATCGGCTTTTTGGATGGCTTTCGACAAAGTGAAGAGTTCCATCTCTCCCGCGTGGCCTGTGGCATTTTGCACATCATCTAAGGTGACGATCGCATCAGTTACAGCCAATACTTGTTCCAGCATACTCAGAGCATCGCGCATGGCTCCATCTGCCCGATAGGCGATAAATTCCAAAGCATCTCGCTCCGCTTCTCGATTCACTTCTCCCACGACAAATTCTAAATGATCCGTCATTTCATCGGCAGAAATCCTGTGAAAAGTAAAAATTTGGCAGCGAGAAAGAATCGTTTGAGGAATGGCGTCCATATCTGTGGTTGCCAAAATAAAGATGACATGACCCGGTGGTTCTTCCAGGGTCTTGAGCAGAGCATTGAAAGCTTCATTGGTAATCATGTGGGCCTCGTCGATAATGACGACTTTCTTTTTGAGATTGCTGGGAAGGTATTTAACCCGTTCTCTCAGCTCCCGAATATCGTCGATGCGGCGATTGGACGCGGCGTCCATTTCGATGACATCCATCGTACTTTCTTCAATGATGGCTTTGCAATTTTCACATTCATTACATGGATTCCCATGTTGGGGATTTAAGCAGTTCACCGCTCGTGAAAGGATTTTTGCACAAGATGTTTTTCCCGTTCCCCGCGTCCCTTGAAACAAATAGGCATGGCGTACGGAATCTTGGATCACTTGGTTTTTTAATATTTCCACCACTTGCTTTTGACCGACCACTTTATCGAAAGTATCGGGTCTGAAAGCGCGGTATAATGTCTGCATGTACTCACCCCCACTCTTTAAAGATTATAACATAAGAAGGGCCTTTCTTTCACGTATGAACTCTTTGTAGGGATGAAAATTTTGACAAGGCGTTACATTTCCTTTATAATAGATTGGTATCTTGGAGAGTTGGCTGAGCGGCTGAAGGCGCACGATTGGAAATCGTGTTTACGTTAATAGCGTAACGAGGGTTCAAATCCCTCACTCTCCGCCATACCGTACTACATGGGGAGTTAGCGGTGCCTTGTAACCTGCAATCCGCTATAGCAGGATGGATGCCCATTGGAGGGTAATCAATCTCTTGGTCTGCCCGAAAGAAGTAGTGATGACGGATGGGTCTTGCGCAACAAGAAGCTATGAACCTCGTCAGGTCCGGGAGGAAGCAGCGATAAATAGTCCCTCTTTGTGTGCCGCAGGGTAGCCTGTCCCGAGCCAACTGGTTCGGTAACGCAGGAGAGCGTGCATTCGAATTTGGGCGTACGGTTACATAGAA
>CAMDZK010000075.1 GCA_945910665.1 uncultured Peptostreptococcaceae bacterium | reverse complement strand
AAAGGGAGTACATCACTTAAAAAGGGCCCTCACATTGATGTGAGTGCCCCCTTTAATTAATCTGCTGAATATGGCAGAAGTGCAACTTGTCTTGCGATTTTAATTGCAGATGTCAGTTTTCTTTGGTGTTTTGAGCATGTGCCCGTTACACGACGTGGTAAGATTTTACCGCGTTCTGTGACATACTTTTGCAATTTCTTCGTATCTTTGTAATCGATCGAAGTTGCTTTTTCTGCGCAAAAGCTACAAACTTTTTTACGTGGTCTGTATTTTCTTTGCATGATCCTTTACTCCTTCATTAAAACGGAAAGGGATCCGATCCTGCGCTTTCAAAGCGATCATCCATGGGTGGATCATTTGGCTCTGAAGGATTATATCCTTGCGTTTGGTTGTAACCTTGGCTATTGCTGCGATTGTTGTCGCCCCACTCGAGGAACTGAACATTGCTTGCCACAACTTCTGTCGTGTAACGGCGTTGTCCATCTTGTCCTTCGAAGCTGCCAGTCTGAATACGACCTTGGACAGCGACGAGTCGTCCTTTGCTCAAGTAGTTCGCACAATTCTCAGCCTGCTTACCCCAAACGGTAATTTGTATAAAATCGGCTGTCGGTTGCCCTTTCGACTCCATCTCTTGCTTCTTATCTTTCGAAAGATTTCGGTCAACCGCCAAAGTAAATCGCGTAGTTGCATTTCCTGTGGACGCAATGTAGCGAAGTTCGGGGTCTTTCGTCAATCTTCCAATCAATACGACGTTATTCATGCATCCTCCTTATTCGTCTTCAAGACGAATCATCATATGACGCATAACGGGATCCGAGATACGAAGTACACGGTCCACCTCAGCTAACGTATCTGGTGTTGTGCTGAAACGAACGATGCGGTAGTATCCTTCACGATAATCTTCGATTTCGTATGCGAGCTTCTTCATGCCCCACTCGTCGATCTCGTCGATTGCGCCGTCCTTTTCGATGAGCCCTTTCACTCTTTCGAAAGTTTGCTCACGTTTTTCTTCTTCTACATCTGGAAAGAAGATAAATACCCCTTCATATTTGTTCATAATGTCACCTCCCTATGGTCTTTGGCACAAGTCTATTCGCCTGTGCAGAGATACTGAACAAGTATAGCAGAATTCAAGCCATTTGGCAAGAAAAATCTAATCAATCGCTTGAACGGCAGTGATTAATGCAAGTTTGTATACATCTTCTTCGTTACATCCTCTGGAAAGGTCGTTGACAGGTTTGTTGAGCCCTTGCAAAATTGGACCAATCGCTTCAAATCCACCTAGACGTTGAGCGATTTTGTAGCCAATATTGCCCGCTTCCAAACTTGGGAAGATAAAGACATTGGCATGGCCTGCCACAGGAGATCCTTTTGCTTTGGATTCGCCAACCGATGGCACATAAGCGGCATCAAATTGTAGCTCTCCATCGATGAGTAAGTCAGGTGCTTTCTCTTTCGCAATTTTTGTGGCCTCCACGACGCGTTCCGTCTCTTCAGAACTTGCACTTCCCTTACTGGAGAAGCTGAGCATGGCTACTTTTGGTTCAATACCGAAGGATTTCGCCGTCTTTGCGCTGATAATGGCATTTTCTGCCAGGTCGTTTGCATCAGGAGCAATGGTAATTGCACAGTCACTCATCACGAGTTTTTCGTCGCCCTTTACCATAATGAAAAGACCAGAAGTTTTTGAATATCCTTCTTGCATTTTAATGATTTGTAAAGCGGGACGTACGGTGTCGGACGTTGCATGCATAGCACCAGAAACGAGACCATCTGCTTTTTCCGTGTGGACGAAAAGCGTGCCAAAATAGTTCACGTCATTTTTTAAGAGCTCTAATGCTTTTTCTTTATCGATTTTGCCTTTTCTACGCTCCACAAAAGCATCTGCTAAAGCATCCATCTCATCGTATTTGGCAGGGTCAATGAGTGTCATGCCTTCCGTTGAAATGCCTATTTCTTTTGCTGCTTCTTCAATTTTTTCCGAATTTCCCAAAACGATGACGTCCATAAATCCGTCATCTTCTAAACGGCGGCAGGCACCCAACACCCGTGGGTCTACGCCTTCTGGAAAGACGATTGTCTTTTTGTTTCCTTTTAATGTGTCTTTTAATTGTTCAAAAATATCCATCGTTGCCTCCTTTTTGCCTTTCTTTAAGTATACCACTCTTCTGGGACATCCAAAAAGGGTATAATATAGAGAACTGTCATAATCATAGAAAGGATATACCATTGAAAGAAAACATTCACGGATTTATTGTGGAAGGAACGAAAGAAATCCCTTCACAAAAAAGCACCGCCACCTTGTACACACACGAGAAAACCGGCGCACAAGTATTAAAAATCGCCACCGACGATACAAATAAAGCCTTTGGCATTGGCTTTCGTACACCTCCAAAAGACTCTACCGGCGTCGCCCATATATTAGAGCACTGCGTACTCGGTGGAAGCGAAAAATATACGACAAAAGAGCCCTTTATGGATTTGGTGGGAGGTTCATTGCAGACTTTTTTAAACGCCATGACCTTCTCCGACAAGACGATTTATCCCATCGCCAGCAGAAATACAGAAGACTACCATAATCTGATGGACGTCTACTTAGATGCGGTCTTTCGTCCTCTCGTCCTCACAAAAGAAGCCATTTTTAACCAAGAAGGCATCGTAGAGGTTTTAGAAGATGATGGTCTCAAATACAATGGTGTCGTCTACAACGAAATGAAAGGCGCCATGAGCGTTGCAGAAGACCAAGTCATGCAACAAATTTCAGAATATCTTCTTCCAGATACCATTTATGCCAACAATTCTGGTGGGGATCCCTACGCTATTCCAGACCTAACGTACGAAAACTTTATCGATTTCTACAAAAAATACTATCATCCATCCAACAGTTATATTTATTTTTATGGGGACGAAGACATTGAAAAAGAACTGGAACACGTGGCGAAGTATGTAGACACTTTTGAAAAGGCCGACATCGACTCTGCTATTTCCTACCAACAACCTTTTGACGCTCCTAAACGCGTGGAAGGCGAATACCACGTAGGACTTTCAGACGATGTGGAAAATAAAGATTATTTAGGCATCGCGATCGCCAGTGGTGTTGCAACCGACGCTAAAGAACGCATGATGATTAGCCTTTTAAATCGCATGCTCTTAAGTTCCGAAGCATCCCCATTAAAACGGGCCCTGTTAGATGCAGGGATTGGGGAAGACTTTATGTCCCCCAACGATGACGGCTACCACATTAATTTTGGTATTATCGCGAAAAATACGTCCAAAGACCGCATGGACGAATTTGTCGATATCTTTAATCGCATCATGGAAAAAATCGCCAAGGAAGGGGCGCCAAAAGATTTATTGGAAGCGTCCTTCAATAAAATGGAATTCCACATGATGGAAGGACCTTCCTATTCTTATAAAGGCGTCGTGAAATATATTACTGCCTTAAGCGATTGGCTCTACGACCAAAATCCATTGGAAAGTATCGACTTGATGGAAACGCTTCAAGAGCTTCGAAAAGAGATTGAAAAGGGTGGACTCCAAACCTTCATCCAAGAAAAAATCATCGACAATCCCCATCGATTGGAAATTGTCGTCACACCAAAGCCAGGTCTTTTTGATGAAAAAGATAAAGACGTGGAAGAAAAGCTAAAAAAACAATTCGCTTCCCTTACAGAAGAAGAAAAAGTAACCCTTTCGGCGAAAAAAGAAAAACTCGACGAATACCAATCCGGAGTCGACACAAAAGAAGACAAGATGACGATTCCACGGTTGTCTTTAAAAGACTTAGACCCCCATGTGAACCGCATCGACCAGCACGTGTACGAAGACAAAGTGCGCATCGCCCACAACGACGTCAACACAGATGGCATTGTTTATTTGGACATGATTTTTGACCTGTCTCATCTAACCCAAGAAGAACTTGCAGAAGCGAGCCATGTGGTTTCCTTCTTTAAAGATGTCACCACAGAAAAAAGAGGCTATGAAGAGCTCGCCACTGAAATCGATAAAATAATGGGAGGATTCAATATTCAGCTTCTCGTTTCTGAAGAAAATAAAACGAAACGTCCACTCCCCAATCTCTTAGTCAGTGCGAAATTTTTCCCAGACAAACAGGCAAAGGCAGTAGACATCATTCGAGAAGTACTCTACACGAGCACCTTCGATGACGACAAGCGCTTAAAAGAAATTTTGTCGGAAGACTTGTCCTCCATGGACGCAGACCTAATTCAATCCGGTCATGCCATCGCCATGAAACGCGTCCGCGCCTATGTGAATCAAGCGGCTGCCCTTGCAGAAACAACCAGTGGCTTAGACAGTTACTTTAATTTACAAGAAACCGTAGCAAAATTTGATGAAGAAAAGAAAAAGCGCATCGCCCGTTGGAAAGAAATTTACGCGAAACTCTTTAGAAAAGAAAAATGCATTGTAGGCGTCACCACAACGAAAGAACTCTTTGAACAAACAAAAGACAATTGGGCACCACTGTATGAAAACTTACCATCCCACCCAGAAGAAGTGTTAGAAGTAACACTTCCTGAAATGAAAAAAGAAGGATTCATCAGCCAAGCGACTGTGCAATATGTGTCGAAAGGCGCAGACATTGAAGCATTAGGCTACGAATATTCTGGTGACATGGCGGTCCTCACAAATATGGTTTCCACTGGATTTTTACACAACCAAATCCGCGCCAAAGGCGGTGCCTACGGATCTGGCCTCTCCATCACCCAACAAGGACTCTTAAGCACCTATTCTTACAGAGACCCAAAACTCACAGAAACCATCGGCGTCTACAAAAACATGGGCAGCTTTATGGAAGAATTTGACCTGTCTCAAGATGACTTAGAACTGGCCATTATTGGAACCATCAACGCCTTTGACCCACCTATGTCTCCAAGAGATAAAGGTATTGCCGCCCTCTATCACTTAGTCCGCGGCACCAACTATGACATGATTGAAGAAAGACTCAAAGAAGCGATTGGAACGACTGTGGAAGGCCTGAAAAAACACCACGAAATGCTCACAAAAGCCATGGAAGAAGAGTACCTGTGTGTGCTAGGATCAGAAAAAGCGCTGACAGAAAATGAAGAACTCTTTGATCGCGTCGTGAAATTGGACTATAAGGCAAGAACCCAGTCCTAAGGATCGGCTCCCAGTAGGGGAGCTGCTGGAGCGAAGCGGAAGCTGAGGGGTTTTTCCCACGATACTTTGGGACTTAAAACCCGTCCCAAAACAATCCTCTGGGCTGGAAAAGAGCGCACAAATACAAGTAACTGTCACGTAAAAACAGCGTGACAGCTCCCTCTGCACGAAGAGCTTGGCTAAAGAAAGGAACAAAAATGAAAATTGAAGTATGGTCCGATTTTATGTGCCCCTTCTGCTATATTGGAGAAACAAAACTCCAAAAGGCAATCGCAAACCTCGGACTCCAAGATAAAATCCAAGTCGAATACAAAAGTTTTGAATTAGATCCAACTGCAAAACCATGGGATGGCCAGTCCATGTATGAACTTCTCGCAGGCAAATACGGGATGACCGTCGAACAAGCCCGCCAAAACAGCGTGCAAATCGCCAATGTGGGTCGAGACATTGGCCTTTCCTTTCATATGGATGACGTAAAAAATACCAATAGCTTAAAAGCACATCGCCTCGCCAAACTGGGGAAAGCGGAAGGCAAAGAACAGGAAATCACCTGTGCCCTCTTCAAAGCGCATTTTGAAGAAGGCAAACTCTTGTCAGATGATGATGTTCTCCTATCCATCGCGAAAGAGCTTGGGTTAGACGAAGCAAAAGCGAAGGAAGTCTTAACCAATGAAAATCTCTACCTGAACGAAGTCCGCGAAGACCAATCCTTGGCTCGCGCCTATCACGTAAACGCCGTTCCTTATTTTGTCTTAAATGGCAAATACGCCGTCAACGGTGCCCAATCCATTGAAGTCTTTGAAGGGGCCATCAAACAATCTATGTGAGAAATTGAA
>CAMDZK010000074.1 GCA_945910665.1 uncultured Peptostreptococcaceae bacterium | reverse complement strand
AATAGTTTTCGCACTTGTATGTTCCTCTTCTTCCTCTTCTTCGAGTTTTAAATTCGAGAGGGCAAAAAATAAAAATAAAATTCCAGATAAGGGTGCGATGATATGTGTCGGCAGTAATCGTCCCGCTTGGGATCCAATCAAAACGGCTACTCCGTGGTTTGCGAGAATTCCTAGAAAAATTCCTGGAATGACTTGTTTGAGCGGAAATCGTGTGGCGAAAGTCATCGCCAAGAGCATTGATTTATCCCCTAATTCGGCCATAAAAATGAGAAGGAACGCTTCAAGTATCGTCTGCATTATTCCCTCCCATAAACAGGGAGCCCCTGTATCACTAATTCAGTTGTCCCTTTTTCATCATAAAGCGAAAAAGTAAGTTCTTCCATACATCCATCCTTTTTCCAAATTATGGGATGATGCGCGTGGACCCGTTCACAAAGAGCATCTGCCTGCTCGTATTCCACATGGGTGAATCCTTCTTCCATAAGAGATTGTAAAAAAGCGATCCGAGAAGAAAAATCACCATCCAGTGGGTGAATCAGTCGGCTCTGTGGTCCTGCATAATACGCCCCATTTCCATCAATTTCGATGGAAAAAGGGAGCATCGAGATAGTAAAAGAATTTTCGTCTGGACCAAAGTACACCTGTCTCCCCTGGTATCCGTATAAACGATAGGAAATTCCATCCACCAAAAAGTTATACACGAGAAAGTCCGCTTCCATCGCTATACCATCGCGATAATCGTTCCAATGGCAGAGAAGAGAAAGACGACAATCGATGCGACACCAAAGTGGAAACGCAACATACGAAATACGTCATATTGGCGTAATTTCAAGCGGTCTTCTTTTGGCATCGTACGATTTTTTTCTCTCGCTTCAATTAAATCACCAAAGGCTTTCTTCTCAGCGTTGGCGCGAAAGTTCATTAATAAATACAAAAGCAAGTTCATGATTCCGCCTAAAAACAAATTGTCCACAACGCGAACAAAATAGGTTTTTGGCGTGACGATAATCGCAGAAATCACAATCGCCAAAAGGACTGAAATCCCAATAATGACGATTAATAACCGCACATTGACCGCCTGCTTATTCTTGACTGGTTTAGACCTTGCCAAGGGAATCCCTCTTCATAAATTTTGTTTGTAAAATGGTGGAATCGCTCATTAATTCTTCCTTACGTAGATGTTTAATTAATTTACGCATAGCAATAGCTCCAATATCGTAATAGGGAACGCTCACTGAACTGAGTTGTGGACGCATCATCGTAGAGAATACTTCGTTTCCAAACCCGACGATGGAAACATCCTCCGGCACACGTATGCCTTTGTCGTGGAGGCGGCCCATGAGAGCAATGGCAAACTCATCGTTGTGACAAAATACACCCGTAATTTTCTCTTTTTGAATGCGCTCGATGATACGATCCGTTTCTTTTAAATACTCTTCATATTCCATACCAGAAACTTTCTCGATAAATTCTGGTAGATTATGTTTGCGCATACTTTCTTTATATGCCATATGTTTCGCTTCGCTATTTCTCGAAGAGACACCTTCTAAAGTGAGAAGAATACTAGTATGTCCTTCTTCCATTAATGCATTTAATCCTTGTTCCATGGCAAGATTGTAGTCAACATCTACTGTGTTGATTTTTGATTCTGTATAAAACTTATCTAAAATAATGTATGGCAAGCGATGTTCTTTAATCGAATCCACAACGCGTTCGGTTGTATTTTCAGACATTAAAATTACGCCATCCACTTGTTTGGTGAACATAAATTGTACGGTATCGAGTTCATTTTCTTCATCGCCAAAAGTACTTGAAAGCAGAATATCGAAATTATACATTTTACCGATTTCTTCAATCCCGCGAATAATACCGGCCATATAAGGAATTCCAATATCTTTTACTACAACCCCTATTAAATTGGATCGTTTCATAACGAGAGAACGCGCTAATTCATTCGGTTTGAAATCGAGTTTATCAATTGCATCTAACACTTTTCTTCTAGATTCGGGACTCACAGGTTTGGAGTCATTCATTACCCGTGATACGGTAGAAATAGAGACGCCGGCAAGTTTTGCTACGTCTTTAATTGTTGGTGTATTCGCCATGGGTTTCCTCCTTAAAATTTGCTAAACATCGCAAATGCGATGGTAATACTTCAATTATTTTCGGCGTTTGACCGCCATTTTCTCCATCAATATCCACATCACAGGGTGGATTTGTCGTAATTTTTATGTTCGAAGCTTGGAAATAGACGACGCCTTCATCGTCTATGTGGCCGCCATCATTTAATTGCAACAAAATACGACTGATTTGGGGTAAACCACCCCTTTCAATGGCAATAACATCGAATTGTCCATCACTGATACTCGCTTCAGGAGCGACCTTTTGGAAACCGCCCACCATTTGCGTATTCGTAACAGCCACAAAAAGATATTCACCCTTGAGCGTGTCACGCGTGTCTGTTTCAATCGTAAACTCAATCACATCGTGAAACATTTCAGGCGCTAAGCGTAGCCCTTCTAAAATGTACGCGAACCGTCCAAGGTTTGCTTTTTGGTCAGAACCAACATCGTGTCCAATGCGAGAAGCAACCCCAAAAGCGGCAACATTTAAAAAGAAAGTATCATCCATCTTTCCAATATCAAGTGGAATCACTTGATTTCTTTCAATCATTCGGACAAAAGTCTCAGCATCGGTTGGAATATTCAAATACGTAGCAAAGTCATTGACTGTCCCTTGAGGATACACCGTAAAAGGCGTATTACTATTGACCTCCGCTAACCCTTGCACCACTTCATTTACTGTGCCATCTCCACCACAAGCGACGATTAGGTCCACACCTCGTTCAATGCTCTGGGCATCATTTTTCGCATCATTTTCTTCTTCTGTATAAAAAGTTGTCGTCTCATAACCTTTTTCATCCAACAGCCGTACGATGTCGTTGACACGATCCACAGCCTCTTCTTTACCTGATGAAGGATTGACAATAAAATGGATTTCCATTCTTCCATCGCCTCCTTGTGACTAGGTTTACATTACCATAAAAAGAGCGATTTAGCAATCAAAAAAACGATTGCATACCGCTTTTCAGGAAAACAAAAAGAGGGATGCAATTTGCATCCCTCTTTCCTTATCTTCTGATCCAGCTGCGAACTAAATCCGCAATTTCAGTAATAAAAACAAGATAATCTTGTGCACTTGTTACATTGTGCTTCAAATTCAATGCGGTATCCGCAACAGAATCAGTAACAAGTCCAACAGTGTCGGTCACTTGGCTCGTGGTTGTCTCCACTTTAGAAACCATGTGCTTCGCACTTCCTACAATACTTTGTACTTCTGGACCTACACTTTGGACCAGTTGATTTGCTTCATTTGTAATTTCAGACACATTGTGAGTGATACCTGGAATATCAGAAACAATTCGTTGAATATCTTTTTCGTTATCTTCGAGGATTTGATTGACTTTCTTCAACGTCTTCACGACTTTGAAGAGGACGAGCGCTAAGGCGACCAGTGCCAATATACCTGCAATAATCAACAGCGTTTGTAAGACATCGCCCAGTGTAAACGTGATTTGGTTCATGAATGTCTCCTAACTTAGTTGATTTTTTTATCGACTTCGTCTTTCACTTCTTTCGCTGCATGTTCAGCATCTTTTTTCACATCGCGCGCAGTATCTTTCACATCATCAGCAACTTTTCCAGCGCCGTCTTTGACTTCATCCGCAACTTTTTTGCCTTCTTTTACTGCTTTGTCAGCAACGTCTTTTACATCTTCAGAAAAGTCTTTGGTTGCATCAACTGCATCTTCTTTACGATTGAATGCTGCGTTTTTTGCGTTTTTCAAAAGTGAATTTACATCGCCTTTAATGTTGCTTAAATCTTCTTTTACAGGATCTAATTCTGTCATGTTACGATCGACAAAGTTTTCGTATTTTCCTTTAATATCTTCGCGAAGTCTAGCTTCTTTTTCACGGAGTGTGTCATAGGCTTCCCCTGCTCTTAAACGTACATCATCGGATGCATCACGAGTGGCTTTTTTAATGTCTTCACGGGTTTCTTTACCAGCCTTTGGTGCAAACAATAAACCAGAAGCTACACCTACTATTGAACCGATGATCGTTCCAACAGCAACTTTCTTCACTGCATCTGCGTGTGATTTTCTCACTCTTTCTTTTCTTGCTTGTTCTAAAACATCTCTTAAACTCATTGATTTCACTCCTTTAATTTGTATTGTTCTGCTATTTTCTTATATACCCCTGCAAACAATGAATAAACACCATTAAGGCAATTTGTTAACAGCATCGCAGTTTCCAATGTATAGAAAGTTTAAATCGCAGTATGCTATAATATTGGTTTAGAAGAATGGAGGACACTATGCGTGCTTTTTATCGAATGATTCCCTTTTTAAAACAATATAAATGGCATTATCTAGCAGGCATTTTCTTTTTAATCGCCGTCGACTTTTTACAATTGCTCATGCCACAAGTACTCAAAAATACAACCGACTTATTACAAACGGACACAATGACGATGAATGCGCTGACTCGATATGTTCTTTTGTATATCGCAATCGGCCTCGGTATTTCCTTTGGCCGTTTCTTATGGCGTATTTTTATCATCGGAACATCCAGACGTCTGGAATATGTCTTGCGAAAAGATTACTTCGCACACTTACAAACCCTAGACACCCACTTTTTTCATCACCACAAAACGGGAGATTTAATGGCCCACGCCACAAACGACATCCAAACGGTTCGTTTTGCCATGGGACCAGGGATCATGATGGCTGTCGATTCAACCTTTATGACGATTTTTGCCATCATCATGATGTATTACACATCCGACTTACAGACGACCCTCATTTCTTTGGCGACACTTCCTTTTTTAGGATTCGTCATTTGGCGATTTAATAAAGTCATCCACGACCGCTCAAGAAAAGTGCAAGATGCCTTTGGAAAAATCACAGACATCACCCAAGAATATTTCACGGGAATTCGTGTCATCCAAGCATTTGCAGCGGAAGACATTGCCGACAAAAACTTTAGCGTCTTTAACGATAATAACCGTCAACAAACCGTTAAACTCATTAAAGTATCTGGTATGCTCAGACCTTTGGTGCAGTTGATTTCAGCCATTAGCTTCTTGGTACTCCTGGTCTATGGAGCGCAACGCGTCATGGGTGGTACGATGACCTTGGGAACCTTTATCGCCGTGCACAACTACATTCGCTTACTCGTTTGGCCCATGATGGCCGTTGGCCATATTGTCGCCCTCTTCCAAAGAGGGGTGGCATCCATGGAACGTCTGAACGAAATCATGGAACAAAAACCGCAAATTAAGGACTCCCATTCGACGAGTGTATTGCCAAAAGCGAAAGGGAAAGTCACCTTTGAAAATGTGTCCTTCACATATCCAGGTACCAACAGACCCGTCCTCAAAAACGTGAGCTTTTCCATAAATCCAGGAGAAACTCTTGGTATTATCGGACCTACGGGAAGTGGGAAATCGACCATTTCAAAACTTCTCGTACGTTTATATGACATCCAAGAAGGACGAATTCTGATTGACGATGTGGATATCACAACGGTGGATTTACACCAGTTACGAGAACAAATCGCCTATGTCCTCCAAGACAGTTTCCTTTTCTCTGACTCCATTGAAGAAAATCTCTTATTCTCCCAAGAAAAAAAGTTACCCTTGGAAGAAATTCGAAAAGCGACGGAATTCGCTGCCCTTGACGAAACAATTATGGAATTTCCTGAACAATATGACACAGTCATCGGCGAACGCGGTGTGACTCTGTCCGGTGGACAAAAACAGCGGTTATCCTTAGCCCGCGCGATTATTAAAGATGCGCCCATCCTCATTTTAGATGACAGTTTGTCCGCCGTAGATGCAAAAACACAAGACGACATTTTAGCCCATATCCGCCGTGTACGCCAAACGCTCCTCCTTGTGAGCCACCGAGCGATGAGCGTGATGCACGCGGAAAACATC
>CAMDZK010000073.1 GCA_945910665.1 uncultured Peptostreptococcaceae bacterium | reverse complement strand
AAATTCAAGATTTTATTGAAATTAGTGTGAGGGATTGGAACAATCAAAATGGTCGGGTTTTAGGAAATCTATTTTTTAATCTCGGTATTCATGGAAGATTTTTTGCGAAAGTTATTTCACTTTTTCTATTACTTTATCTTTTACTCAAAATCACAAAAATAAAGAAAGTGCCCGGTGTGATTTTCTCTCTTGCCATTCTATTTTTTACTCCCATTTCAATTTTTCGCGAAGTATGGGTTTGGACAGCTGGTTTTTATAATTATGTAATTTCTGCTGTTCTTTTACTCCTGCTCATTTATTTCATTCAAACGTCAGTAGCGAAAAAACAAAATGGTCTTAATTTTTTCCTTATCTTCATTACATCCCTTGCCACCTGTCTCTTTTTGGAAAATATCACATTGTACTTATTTTCTCTTTCTTTCATTGCGCTCCTTTCTCTTTTTATTTGGAGGAAACAGGTGTGGCCCCGAGTGGGGTTGATTGCAGGGGCTTGGGCTGGTACGCTACTCATGTTCAGTTCCCCGTCTTATCGTAGAGTAGCAGAAAATACAGATGGGTATCGCGAAGTGGGACGAAGCATAGGTGAGATTTTACAAACGGTACGTATAAACTTACATGACGCATTTTTCCCCAATTTAATCAAAAATCATTTATTTCTTTTATTCCTTTTCTTCATTCTAAGTGTTTTGTTAATTTGGATGAGCAAGAAGGAGAAAAAATATAAAATTGTACTCACCGCTGGAATCACTCTAGGGACGGTTGGACTGTGGCTTGTCCCAATGCAACAAGTGAAAGGTCAGCTCTTCATTCATTTCTTTTATTATCTCATGTTGTTCCTTGTATTTTGTTTGATGACCAATGGAAAAGAAAGAGCTCTTGGCGTCTTTAGCTTTCTATCGATTGTCATTGTGTTAGCTCCTTTATTGATCGTATTTCCTGTTGGTGCGAGAAATTTTTTTACTCCACAAATATTTCATGCAATCATTTTACTCATTATGGCGCAACAGCTTGAGCGAGTGAATCCAAAATGGATTCAGTTTCTTACTACATGTCTTTATCTTTTACTTATGATCCGAGGATTTTACGATCTTCACGTGTACCTGGAAAATTACAGCATTCATAAGGAGCGTGTTCATTTGGTGGAAAGAGCATTAGACGATGGAGAAAAAATTGTATACGTGCCCGCGTTTCCTTACCCAGATTACGTACATGCACCCGATCCAAGTAAAATGGGCTATGTATTTTTTTACACTGAAAAACTTGATTTGTCGATTCGTCAAGAAAATTAAAAGATGATGGGTATCGTGGCAAATGTTGGAAAACGCCGAAAATGTGGTATACTTATATATTGAGTAGAACGATAGGAGGTAACAATCATGAGTGCAGTATTAGTATCAAAAGAAAATAATCAAGCGGTGTTTACCGCAGAAATTTCACCTGAAGATTTTAACAAGGCAATAGAAACAGCATATCGTAAAAATAGACATCATTTTACTATTCCAGGATTCCGCAAAGGAAAAGCGCCTCGTCGTTTATTGGAAGCAAATTATGGAGAAGGTCTATTTTATGAAGATGCTCTAAATGAAGCATTACCTGATTTATATGATAACGCCGTGGAAGAATTAGGACTTTATCCTGTGGCACATCCGGACGTCGATGTGGACGAAATGGAAAAGGGAAAATCCGTGAAAATTAAATTCACTGTCGATTTAAAGCCTGAACCAAAAGTGGGCGACTACAAAGGCGCTGAAGTGAAAGTCCGTCCTCATGCGATTCATGACGAAGACGTAGACCGCCATATTGAAGCGGACCGCGAAGCCAATGCGAGAATTGTTCCTGTGGAACGTGAAATCCAAGACGGTGATATCGTCACATTAGACTATAAAGGCTTTGTAGGTGACGAAGCTTTTGAAGGTGGCGAAGCTCAAGATCAAGACATAACCATTGGTTCTGGACAATTTATCCCAGGATTTGAAGAAAAATTGGTCGGTCACAAAGAAGGCGAAGAATTCTCCATCGATGTGACTTTCCCCGAAGAATATCACGAAGAATTAGCGGGAAAAGACGCTCGTTTTGACATCGTCATCAAAGAAGTAAAAGAAAAACAACTTCCAGAGGCAGACGATGATTTAGCGATGGATGTTTCAGACTTTGACACAATGGATGAATACAAAAAAGACATCCGTAAGAATTTAGAAATAGATGTGGAAAATCGCAAGAGAATCGAAAGAGAAAACGCTGCGGTTGAAAAACTCGTGGAAGTCTCCGAAATCGACATTCCTGAATCGATGATTGACCATCAAATTGACCACGAAGTCCAAGATATGGAAAGAGAAATGGCACAAATGGGCCTTGGCATGGAACAATATATGCAAATTCTCCAAAAATCTATGGACGATGTGCGTGCAGAATTACGTCCTCGCGCAGAACAACGCCTCAAAGCGGATCTTTTATTAGAACAATTGGTTGAAGATCTTGCCATTGAAGTGGAAGATTCTGAAATTGAAGATAAAATCAATGAATACGCAGAGCAACTTCCTGAAGAACAACGCGACGAATATTTGAAATTCGTTATGGAAAGTCAAAAAGAATCCGTAGGCCAAAGCTTGAAAGTACAAAAAGCCATCGAAAAAATGATGGAAGATATGAATTTTGTCGAAGCAGAAGACGAGCCGGTGGAAGTGCAAGAAGTTGACGTGGAAGAAAACGAAGAAGAGAAAAAAAACACAGAAGAATAGTATAGAATTAGAAATGGAGGACATCTTATGTTAGTACCTATGGTCGTTGAACAAACGAATCGGGGAGAGCGGTCCTACGATATTTACTCTCGTTTATTAAAAGAAAGAATCATCTTTATTAGTGGAGAGATTAACAATCACACGGCCGATCTTGTCGTGGCTCAGCTTCTCTTTTTAGAAGCAGAAGATCCAGAAAAAGATATTCAAATCTATATTAATAGCCCAGGCGGTGTGATTACTGCCGGTATGGCGATTTATGATACTATGCAATACATCCGTCCTGATGTATCGACCATTTGTATTGGTCATGCAGCATCCATGGGAGCCTTTTTGCTCGCAGCGGGTGCCAAAGGTAAGCGCTTTGCATTACCCAATGCAGACGTTATGATTCACCAACCCTTAGGTGGCGCCCAAGGACAGGCGGAAGATATTCGTATTCAGGCGGAAAAAATCATTAAAACGCGTCAAAGAATGAACGAAATTCTCTCGGAAAAAACGGGGCAAACCTTGAAAAAAGTAGCGAAAGATACAGACCGCGATTTCTATATGACAGCTGAAGAAGCAATGAATTATGGAATTATTGACGCGGTCATTGAAAGAAATCCAGCATGACAAAACACGATGCAATTACCTGCTCTTTCTGCGGAAAAAGCCAAGAACAGGTGAAACGATTAATTGCAGGACCCAATGTTTTTATTTGTAACGAATGTATTCATCTTTGTAATGAAATCATTGAAGAGGAAGCAACCTTTTCTCCTATGGAGTGGGAGTCTGTTCCTCGCCCTGTAGAAATTAAGCAATTTTTAGACCAATATGTGATTGGACAGGAACGGGCAAAGAAATCTTTGTCCGTTGCCGTTTATAATCACTATAAACGAATCGAACAGCAAACGAACGAAGACGTGGAGATTTCAAAAAGCAATATTTTGCTCTTAGGTCCTACAGGTTCTGGGAAGACGATGCTTGCCCAAACGCTGGCTAAAATATTAGATGTTCCCTTTGCCATTGCCGATGCGACGAGTCTCACAGAGGCTGGTTATGTGGGAGAAGACGTTGAAAATGTCATTCTAAAGCTTGTGCAAGCGGCAGATTATGACATTGAACGGGCAGAGCGGGGGATCATCTACATCGATGAAATTGATAAAGTTACGAGAAAATCAGCGAATCCTTCCATCACCAGAGATGTTTCTGGTGAAGGAGTCCAACAAGCGCTGTTAAAAATCATTGAAGGTACGATTGCCAATGTTCCTCCTCAAGGAGGAAGAAAGCATCCTCAACAGGAGTACGTTCAAGTGGACACCACCAATATCCTCTTTATTGTAGGCGGTGCCTTTGAAGGCATTGAACAAATGATTGAAAAAAGAAATCAAAAAAAGGTCATGGGCTTTGGCGCTAAAGTGCAAAGTATCACAGAGAAAAAAATTGGTGAGCTTCTCATGCAAGTGGAACCAGAAGACTTGCTTCAATTCGGTATGATCCCCGAGTTTATCGGACGAATTCCCGTCGTCGTGAGCTTGGATGCCTTAGATGAAGACACTCTTGTGCGCATCCTCACAGAACCTAAGAACGCCTTGATGAAGCAGTATGAGGCGCTGTTTGCAATGGACGATGTAGAATTAGAATTTGAAGAGGACGCTTTAAGAGCCATTGCTAAAAAAGCATCGGCGAGAAAAACTGGCGCCAGAGGACTTAAATCCATTGTAGAAGATGCCCTATTAGACACGATGTACATCATTCCTTCCGAAAAGAATGTGGAAAAAGTCGTTGTTCAAAAAGAGGCAATTACTGAAAATGAAGCGCCATTGTTGGTCTATCAGAAGAAGGACAATTCGAAATCTTCGGTGTAAAGGAGTTTCATGAAAGATACAAATTTAGAGTATACATTGCCCTTGATTCCACTGAGGGGCATTTATCCGTTGCCGCATATGGTAACGCATTTTGATATTGGCCGAGAAAAGTCCCTCACTTCCCTTGAGGTTGCACTGGAAAAGGAAGAGAGGGTCTTTTTAGTCAGTCAAAAAGACGCAACCGTTGAAAAACCATCGCGTAAAGACTTGTATGATATGGGTGTGATTGCGACGATTCGCCAAACCCTCAAACTTCCAGGGGGAAGTATTCGCGTGCTGATCGAAGCTCATGAACGAGCGACCTTAGCGAAGTTTAATAATCGCAAGCGCTACTATGAAGCAGAAGGGATGCGTATGCCCGATGTACGTGAAACCATGGAAAGTAAAGACATGGAAGCAGCAGCGCGCCTTGTCATTGCGGACATGGAAGAGTACGCTCGCTATAATCCGACGGTGGGTCCTGAGATTTTATTTGGAATTTTCGAAATTGAAAACCCAGGTATGCTTGCCGATATGGTTGCATCCTATGTGAACGTGAAAGATGAAGACTATTATTCCCTATTAAAAGAATTAGATGAAATGGAACGGCTCATAAAACTCCATGAAATTATTCAAGGGGAAATCGAACTGTTAAAAATAGAAGATACAATCCAAAAACGTGTGCAAACACAAATGGATCAAGTCCAAAAAGAATATTATTTAAAGGAACAAATTGCTGCTATCCGCAAAGAATTGGGGGAAGATGACGATTCGGATTCCTTTATCGATGAATACGAAGAGCAATTGGGAAAACTACGTTTAGAAAAAGAGACGAGAGAAAAAATTGCGAAAGAAATTAACCGTCTAAAGCAATTGAATCCTCAGTCGCCAGAATTTCAAGTGAGCCGCAGTTATCTGGATGTGATTTTTGACCTTCCATGGAACAAATCGTCCAAAGGTTCCATCGACCTACAAAAAGCAGAAAAAATTCTCGATGAAGATCACTATGGTCTCACAGATGTGAAAGAACGCATCATCGAATACATTGCCATCAAGAAGCTGACAAAGACGATGAAAAGCCCCATTCTATGCCTTGTAGGACCGCCTGGTGTCGGGAAGACATCCATCGGTCGTTCCATTGCAAGGGCGATTGGCAGGGAATTCGTTCGCATGAGCTTAGGTGGTGTAAGAGACGAAGCGGAAATTCGAGGACACAGAAAAACGTATATTGGAGCCATGCCTGGACGAATGATTCAGCTCCTTACGCAAGTGGGTAAAAACAATCCCGTATTTCTCTTGGATGAAGTGGATAAACTCGCTTCTGATTATCGTGGAGACCCTGCAAGTGCGCTCCTTGAAGTGTTAGATCCAGAACAAAATAAAAGCTTTACAGACCACTATGTGGAAGTGCCTTTTGATTTGAGCCACGTGTTATTTGTGACGACGGCTAACTATTTGGAAGAAATTCCTGAACCAC
>CAMDZK010000072.1 GCA_945910665.1 uncultured Peptostreptococcaceae bacterium | reverse complement strand
AACGGCTCTTAGGACCGTTTCTTTTTTTACACAAATTTCATAAAATTACTTGACCTGATGGAGTAATCTGGGTATAATTACTTTATCAGGAATACTACGACAGACGTAGTAAAGGAGGTGGCCTTTTTGCTGAGTTCAGATGTGATTCGTGGATTTTCTGATTTAATGATTCTTTCGATCTTATTGGATGAGCCCAATTATGGTTACGAAATCTCAAAGCAAATAAAAGAAAGAACCAACGACAAATTCACAATGAAAGAAACAACCCTGTATTCGGCTTTTAAAAGGCTAGAGCAAAACGGATATGTGGTTTCATTTGCTGGTACAGAGACAGCTGGGAAGAAACGTACCTATTACCGCATCACCGCTAAAGGCGAGCGGTATTATGAGGAAAAGTGCACCGAGTGGGAAGTGACCAAAGATGTGGTCGAACAGTTTATAAGGAGATAAGTATGGATGCGATTCGAACCTATTTAGATGGCGTATTTCGATCTCTTCCGAGAACTGAGGAAGTAAAACAGGCAAAAGTGGAACTTTTGCAAATGATGGAAGACAAATACAATGAGCTAAAAGCCGATGGAAAAACGGAAAATGAAGCGGTGGGTATGGTTATTTCCGAATTCGGAAATGTAGATGAAATCATTGAAAGCCTAGGACTGACGAAAGAAAAGGTCAAAGAAACAGAACGTACCGTTATTGAAATAAAAGAAGATGACATTCATGAATACATTTCTACGGTACGCCACCAAACAAAACAATTGGCTTTGGGAGTTACTTTTTGCATTTTGAGTGTGGCTCTCCTTCTAGCCATTCTCAGTTCATCGCTATATCCTGTTCAACTCTTTCCAGAAGATGTTGCCGGAGGTATTGGTGTCATAGGAATGCTCATTATGATCGCTTTTGGCGTTGTATTAATCATCAATAGCCGCGGTCCTTTAAAACGTTATGAACCATTAAAAGAAGAACTTTTGTATTTAGGGGATCAGGAAAAACAAATGGTCTATTCGATCATGCAAGAGAATAACTTTGGGGGTCGTGTGGCAGGTTCCGTATTTCTGTATATCCTCTCGGTGATTCCTGTAATTTTTGGCGGGATTTTCTTTGGAGCTCACGAAAGCTATATGCTTTTAACAGTGGTGGCTATGTTTTTCTTAGTTGCTGTCGCAACCTATCCTCTAATTATTCGCAGTGCGGTGGATGAAGCGTGTAAGGTGCTTCTTCAAGAGGACGATTATCGCGAAACGAAAAAGCGCAAAAAGAGAAAGAGTAAAGAAAGAGATCGCTTTGAATCGATATATTGGTCTGTGGTGGTGCTCATCTTCATTGTGGGTTTATATACTGGCCGTGGATTTTCTTGGATGATTTTTATCTTTGCGGGCCTTTTTCAAGAAGTGATCGAAAATATTTTCTTCCACGATTAAAAAACAGCCGTCTGGCTGTTTTTTAATATCCTCGTTGTAAATCGATTTCGTTTTTCAGTGGCGTTCCTTCCATAAAAGCTTTGAGATTGTGAAGGGCTAAGTCTGTAATTCGGTCGTTGATAAAGTTTGAGGACGAAACGACATGGGGACTAACCCACAAGTTATCCATGGTCCAGAAAGGATGGTCCTGAGGAAGGGGTTCTGTTTTAAAGACGTCTAGTATGGCTAAGGCGTCTTTATTTTTATTTAAAAATTCTTCCATTGCGTCTTCGTCGACAATCGTTCCTCGTCCTACGTTGATGAAGACGATATTTTCTTTCAAATGAGAGAGGAAATCCGCGTTGACAAAGTCTGTGAGTTCCGGCATTTCGGGAGCGGTGAGGACGATGACGTCTAATTCTCCCATGGTGTCACGAATGTCTTTTAAAGGATAGGTTTCATCAAATGGTTCTACACTACGGCCGTCGGTGTTGTATCCAATCATTTTAGGACCAAATGCTTTTAAGAGGTTGGCCGATTCTGTAGCGAGACTTCCCGTTCCTACAAAGCCAATTGTTTGGCTTCCAACTTCAGGGAAAGACATATCTTGTTCCCATACTTTTTCTTCTTGCATTTTAAAATGTCTTAAAATTCGTTTATTGGCAGCTAATATCCGCATGACCACCCATTCTGCAATGGGGCGGGAGTACACACCTTTGGCGTTGCAAAGGACAATCCCTCGTTTTTCTAATTCTTCCATGGGGAATGTATTCACGCCCGCGCTGACCGATTGAATGAAACGTAGGTTTTTCCAGTTTTCAATGGGATATTTATCAAAATTTGCAAAAGAGACAAAGGCTTCCGCGCTCTCAATTTCTTCTTGCGTTGGTTTACGATGACGCGCATCGATAATATCTAACCCTAAGTCTTCAAATTTTTTCATTTGTGCGTCATTAAAGGCGTATTTAATAAATGTTTTCATCGGTTTCTAGTATCCTTTCTTTGGGTCTACGGGTGTCGTAAGGGGGTCACCCTTCAAATAGGCTTCTAAATTTTTTTCAGTGAGTGCAATAAGTCGTTCGTCAATAAAACTGGAGGAGGCGGAAACGTGGGGGCTGACCCAGACGTTTTCCATGGTCCAGAAGGGATGTTCATCTGGGAGTGGTTCCGTTTTAAAAACATCGAGAATCGCCAAAGCATTTTTGTTTTCATTAAGAAATTGCTCGAGGGCCACTTCGTCGATAATCGTACCGCGTCCAATATTGATAAGAAGAATCTCCTCGTGTAGATGAGACAAAAATTCACCGTCCACAAAATCCATGAGCTCCGCAGTTTCTGGTGCTGCAAGGACAAGAACGTCTAATGCACTCACTGTTTCTTCAATCTGACGCAGCGGATAACAGACATCGAAATAATCGATCGCTCGGCCGTCCGTATTATATCCTGTAATGTGGGCATCAAATACTTGTAACAGCTTGGCTGTTTCTTGGGCGATACTACCTGTTCCAAGAAATCCAATCTTTTTTCCAGTAATTTCAGGAAAAGATAGATCTAACTCCCACTTTTTTTTCTCTTCTAATTGAAAGTGGTACTTTGCTTTTTTATTTGCCTCTAAAATGCGCATTACAACCCATTCAGCAATGGGGCGCGAATAGATGTGCTTCGCGTTGGTTAAAGTTATGTTTCGTTTTTCGATTTCTTTTAAGGGAAATCCATTCACGCCTGCCCGCAGGGATTGAATGTACCGTAAATTTTTCCATTCTTCCATTGGAAATTGGTCAAAAATTGGGATTGTGATTAATCCTTCTGCTTGTTCGCGCATGGAGCGTGACGATGCATCGCGGCCATCGATGATCTCCACACCGAGGTCTTCAATTTTTTGTACTTGTTCATCTGTAAATGGGTATTGTATATATACTTTCATGGACTGTTCCCCTTTCATTTCTTTATTTAATACCCTAATTTTAGGGATTCATCAGCGTAGTGGGTATAGAAAAAAGAGATGAATCGAAAGGAGTGATATTTTGAAAAAAGTAGCAATTTTATTGGCGGGCATGTTTGATGAAAACGAATTTATCTATCCACAGTACCGCTTAAAAGAAGATTTTGAAGTGCATATTATTGCCCATGAGGCGGATAAAGAATACAAAGGAAAATCAGAAGTCACAAAGAAAAGCACCCATGCGGCGAAAGACGTGAAAGCCGACGATTATGCTGGTGTTGTGATTCCTGGTGGATACTCTCCGGATGGAATGCGTGCATCAGAGGATTTAAAAGCCTTTGTCAAAGCGATGGATGAGCAGAAAAAACCGATTGCTGCGATTTGCCACGCAGGTTGGATGCTGGCATCTTGCTGTGATATCGAAGGAAAGACAGTCACTTCCACACCGACGATCCAAGATGATCTCAAAAATGCGGGAGCGAAATGGGTCGATGAAGCGTTAGCGGTCGATGGTCATATTATTACTGCGCGCAAGCCAGATGACTTACCAGGATTTATTAAAGAATTTGTTCGCCAAGTGAATGACGAATAAGAAATTTTACGCCGTTCGTATCGGCCGGAGTCCTGGAATTTATCCGACGTGGGATGAATGCAAAGCACAAATCCACGGCTTTGCCAATGCTTCCTACAAAAAGTTTCAAACGTTAGATGAAGCAAAAGCTTTCATCTTGCAAGAAGAGGCGAAAGAAAGTACAATTGACGAAGGCCTTCATATTTACATCGATGGAAGTTACAAAGTGAAAACTGGACATTTCAGTTATGGGTTGGTCGGTTTTTACGAAGGACAAGAGTTTGAAGAATATCAGGCGTATGCCCATGAAGAATACAAGACCCACCGCAATGTATCGGGGGAGCTCTTTGGTGCGTTACGCGCCTTTTCGATCGCCAAGGAGAAGGGGGTCTCATACTTGCATTTGTATTATGATTATGCGGGCATCGAAAAGTGGGCAATTGGTGAATGGAAAACAAATACGCCACTCACGAAAATGTATCAACAAAAATTTCAATCGATGAAAGGTCTCCACGTAGCCTTTCATAAGATTGCTGCTCATACGGGACATCAATATAACGAGCGAGCAGACAAATTAGCAAAAAAAGCATTAGAGGAGGGAGAATATGTGGAAAGAATTTAAAGAATTTGCGGTGCGAGGAAACGTCATCGACTTAGCTGTCGGTTTAGTTTTAGGTTCAGCGTTTACGGCAATTGTAAACTCTTTGGTGGAAGATATCATCATGCCATTGATTAGTTTAGCAATGGGAGGCGTCGATTTCCAAAACTGGTTCATCGCTTTGGATGGTTCCAATTACGCGACACTCGCAGCAGCCAAAGAAGCAGGTGCAGCGACTTTAAACTATGGTGTGCTGATCAATGCAATTATAAATTTCCTGTTTATCGCATTTGCTGTCTTTATGATTGTTAAGGCGATTAACAAAATCCGCAGACCAGTGGAAGGTCCTGCAACGACAAAAGAATGTCCACACTGTAAATCTGAGATCGCAATCGATGCGACAAGATGTCCACACTGCACATCTGAACTCGTATAATGAAACTTACTACGGCACACTTACAAGCGCTGTTGAATCAAAATCGAATATTACCGATTGGCGACTATAAGGAGTTTGCCGTACTACTGCCCTTGTTTCAACGACAAGGGCAGTGGCATATTCTCTTTGAAAAGCGTTCCAAACACATTTCTCAACCTGGGGAAGTTTCTTTACCTGGTGGAGCGGTAGAACAGGGGGAAAGTCCATGGGAAGCCGCGATTCGAGAAACCCATGAAGAGATTGGCATAGTCCCTGAAAAAATTGCTTACGTGGGCACGTGGAATCCTTTGGTTACTCACTTTGGATATTATATTCACGTGCTCGTAGGAGAAATCGGAGATTTTGATGAGAGAAGATTTGTTCCCAATCAGGAGGTCGACGAGATTTTTTCTGTTCCCTTGTCCTTTTTACTCACAGAGAAACCGGCGCGCTATGAAGCGCGGGTCACTGTAAGGCAACCAGAGGATTTCCCCTTTTCACTCTTACCTGCTGGAGAAAAGTACGCCTTTCGGGAAGAAATACGAGCCACAGACTTTTGGGAGTACGACGACTATGTCATTTGGGGATTAACAGCGCGTATCGTAGGCGATTTTATCGAACAACTAAAGGAGGAATTCGATGGCTACACCACATAATGAGGCAAGCGTTGGCCAAATTGCAGAAACGGTTCTTTTACCTGGAGACCCGCTGCGTGCAAAATTTATTGCAGAAACGTATTTTGAAAATCCAGAACTTGTCAACGAAGTGCGTGGCATGCTTTGTTACACGGGAACCTATAAAGGAAAAAAAGTTTCGGTGATGGGAACGGGTATGGGAGTCCCGTCCATCGGTATCGTCTCTCATGAATTGATCCACATCTACGGAGTGAAAAACTTAATTCGCGTCGGGTCGTGCGGAGCGATGCAACCCCAATTGAAGAATTTTGATATCGTCTTAGCTCAAGGCGCTTGTACAGATTCATCGTATGCAGATAGTTTTGGTGTCCAAGGAACGTACAGTGCGATTGCTTCTTGGGATTTACTGAAAAAAGCCTATGACAAAGCGGTAGAACGTGGATATCCAGTGCACGTGGGGAATATTTTAACGGGGGATGTCTTCTATGAGTCCAATCGCGAACGGTGGATCACGTGGAAAAAGTTAGGTGTATTGGCCAAGGAAA
>CAMDZK010000071.1 GCA_945910665.1 uncultured Peptostreptococcaceae bacterium | reverse complement strand
GCTGATTTTGAATAAAATCAGCTTTTTTATTGTAAATTGAAAGATGAAATAGGTGTCTACAATCGCTCTGAATACGTGTTGTGAAAGGCGACAAGGACTCCAGTTATGCCAATAAAGTTTCACATAACCGAAACGTAAACTGCGGAGTCCGTCATATCCTCTAAACACTGATCACCGAAAAATGGTGTCACTGCATAGCCACTTATCACGTGCCGTATGCGTGCATCTCGCTCCAAGGAACCGCATCTCTCCGACCGCAGGGCGGCAGGCTGCTCTCATAACATGCGTTGGCGAATTTCACTGATGCGTAGCATCAATGTACAAAGCATCCAAAAATACTTCTCTCGCAATCGGCGCCGCAGTTCTTCCTCCGAGCGTTCCATCTTCTTCCAATACCACCGCAATCGCGTATGGATTCGCTTCATCGGCAATACATCCAATAAACCATGCGTGGGTCAGTCCTGATGTGGTTTCCGCAGTACCCGTTTTTCCTGCGACTCGCACGCCTTCAATCTGCGCTCTCGATCCATTATCAATCGTATCGAGCATATGCTGTTTCAAGGGATCTGCCATTTCCACAGGCATGACCCTTGTCAATTCCTGTGGCATTTTCTCCGTCACTACTTCCCCTTGGGGTGATACCACGCGGTCCACCAACATGGGTTCCATCATAGATCCGCCATTTCCGACCGTCGCTGCGACAAGTGCCATTTGTAGCGGTGTGACGAGGGTTTTCCCCTGTCCAAAGGCGGCAGCTGCAATTTCTGTCAGCCCTTTCTCACTCACGTAAGCGGACCGAGATTCAGCGACTGGTATATCGAAAGGAATTGCCTTATTAAAATAAAAGGAATCTGTCGTTTTCTTCAAATTTTCTGCGCCAACTTTTACACCCATGTCGGCAAAATACGTATTCACAGAGTTGATAATCGCTTCGCGCAGCCCAATTTCACCAAAGGACTCAAACTCATAGTTGGAGATTTTGTATCCATCAATCACCGTTTCTCCGTCGTCATAATAAATCTGTTCTGACTCCGGCAAAAACTCCATAATACTCGCTGCTGTGACAATTTTATAAGCAGACCCTGGCGTGTATAAGCCTTGTGTCGAGCGGTTAATCAATGGACTTTCTTCGTCTTCTAATAACTCTTCCCAGATTTCATCCAAGTTCATGGGATTAAAAGAAGGTCGATTGGCCATCGCAAGCACAGCACCCGTTCTGTAATTCATCAAAACAACGGATCCCTTGTGCCCTTCCAACAATTGGTAGGCTCGCTCCTGTAAGCGGTTATCCACCGTCAAAATCAGGTCGTTTCCTATTCCAGTCGGTTGCAACAAGCGCTTTAATTCGTCAAATTTCGACAACTCTTGGGTATTTAAAAGCTCTTGATTATAAGCCAGTTCCAATCCAGTTTTTCCATACGACGTATTGTTGTAACCAATCATATGGGCGTACACATTGGGATACAAATACTCCCTGTATTTCGTTCCATCTTCACCTTCATAGCTGGACGCCAATAATGTGCGATTCTTATCGTAAATAGAACCGCGCAAAACAGAATCTTCGTTAAAGCTCAACCGTTGATTATAAGAATTCGAGGCGATTTTTTCTGCTTTAAATATTTGAAAATAGGTCATATAGACAACCAAGCCTACAAAACACAGTGTGATGAGGCTAAGAAGTCGCGCCATTCGTTTATTTTCCATGGCTCCTCTTTTCTTTGTGTTCCGATAAATACTGCAAAATGCCCAGGGCCATAAAACTGGCAAGCATACTACTGCCCCCATAACTGACAAAAGGAATCGTAATCCCCGTCAGTGGAATGACCTTTAAAACCCCAGCAAAAATGATAAAACTCTGGGCGGCAAACATCGTGGAAAGACCAATGGCCACACTTCGAGCAAATAGTGACTTCTGATGGAAAGCAATCTTATAACTGCGATACACCAAAATCAAAAAGAGCATAATCAGGCCCATGCCCGTCAAAATCCCCATCTCTTCGCAAATCGCAGCGAAGATGAAATCAGATTCCGCCAGCGGAATCGTCTGAGGCATTCCAAGGCCAATTCCAGTTCCAAGAAAACCACCGGATGCAACGGCAAACAGCGATTGGGTGATCTGATAGCCAATGTCATCGATATGATCCCAAGGATTGATCCACGTGGTAATACGGACGCGAATATGACTAAATAACAAAGTCGCTACTAATCCACCCACAATCATCAGGCCCAAATTCAAAAGAATCATCTTTCGGTTCGGCTCATACATGTATTGGAGGGCCAAGAAAATAGCCGCTAAAATCATCACGGTTCCCAAATCTCGTTGGAGCACGGCTAATGCAATCAATACATAGACACATGCTAAAAGCAAAAATTGACCCACGGGTTTTCCCCGGAGTCTCGTGCCTTTGTATTTCTCATACTTTGCATAGTATGAACTGATGAAAAAGACCATCAGTATCTTTGTAATCTCTGTGGGTTGTACAGATATTGGACCAATGATAATCCAGTTTCTCGCTCCGTTTATCGTCACACCAAACAGTGCCGTTGCGACGAATAAAACAACAGCCGCACCAAAATAGAAAAACGTAGGCTTTTCTAACTTAGGAATGTACTTCATGGCGAAATAGCTCAAGAAGAATACGCCAAATCCAGCCAAAATCCACACGATTTGCTTAAACCCTGCAGCGTCATCCAAGCGGAAAATCATAATCGTCCCGATAGACAGCATAAACGTAGCGATGATAAATAAGAAGCGCTCCCCTTTCATAAAGCGTCGCACGATCAAATTCGCAAGATACGTGAGTCCGACCAAAAGGGCAGCAAAGTAGATCCGATTGGATGACAGCGCATTGGCGTCATAAATCATGACCAAAAACAGCGCTAATACTTGAAATAAGAACACACAACGGCGCAATGTGCGTTCATGGGACAAACTAGTCATCATGGCCATGCACCTCGTTGATAAAGAGCAGTTCAACATCGCCGATACGCACAACATCGCGGTTGTTCAGTGGCGTTTCATGGATGATTTTACGATCGTTGATATAAGTACCATTGGCAGAATTCAAATCTTCAATGCTATAACGCCCGTTATTTTCAATAATCACCGCATGTTTTTTTGAAACAAAACGGTCTTTAAAAACGATTTGATTGTCTTCCCCACGGCCAATATCTGTATCGCCATCCAAATAGTAAATTTCGTTGACTTTATATTGGAGAGTCTCCGGACGCGTAATTAAGCGCAAGAAAACATTGGAAGGCATTTCCTCCCGCTCCATGCTTCGTATGTCTAAATAAATCAATCGAATAATATGAAAAATAAAATAGTAGATCAGAAACACAAATACGTATTTCAGACCTGTGGCAATGATGTCGTACAGACTCAAATTGCCAATAATCTCCGTTGAAAAGAAACCTTCAATGGATTCGAAAAAGTTAGTCATAAAACCACCTCGCAATTATTTTATCATAACAACCTTTAAAATTCGATAACTTTCAAAACAAAAGGCAAGATTTAGCCGAATCTCCAATCATTGTAGGTCAAATGTGCTAAAATATTAGAAAAGGAGGGTACCGAATTGAACATACATCCGATTGCACAGACGCTCGAAGAAATCTTGCGCCGTTTTTCAGGTCAAATCGACGAAAATGCCCAACGTTACTTTCTCTCAATACCATTTATCGACGCCTACGGACAACTCATCGAAGAGAATTGTTATGACGTCTTGTGCCTCGCCCAACTCTTTCACCCAGTCTACGAAGAAATTTACCATAAATCCCAAAAAGAATGGCTCTTAGAAATTCTTACCTACACGATGCACCTGAACTTTCAAGGATTTGAAAGTGAAGTCGTAGAAGAACGAATCCCCTATCATCACTTGTTTTTAGAGGCGTTACGCCATTTAAGTGAACTTGAACGCAACCATTTGGGTGACGATGACCATATCTCTATCGCCCTCTTGACTCCAGAAGAAGAAATGGATGAGGTCCATCCTGAATACTTTACCTTTAAAAGGGAATTCTTGGATAATTACGTCTACGAAATGATGAAAATCGATAGAGGAGCCAGGGGATACAACACCTTAGAACATGTCGTCGCCGTGAATCATTTGAGCATGTTTATTGCAAGGCAATTAAAAGAAGCTGGACTCACCATCGACTTAGGGCTTGTCGCAGGCGCCACGCTCTGTCATGACGTCGGTAAATACGGAATCAAACCAGGTGAAGAAAAGCGCATCGCCTATTACCATTACTATTACACATACAATTGGTATGACCAGAGAGACTTGGACAAAATGGGCAACATCGCCACCAATCACTCCACATGGGACTTGGAAATTTACAATCTATCCATCGAAGCGATGCTCCTCATTTATGCGGATTTCCGCGTGAAAAATATCGATGTCGATGGCAAGCAAGTCATGTCTGTCATTTCCCTCGATGATTCCTACCAAGTCATCTTAGACAAACTGGATCATGTGGACGAAGCCAAGAAAAACCGCTATACCCGCGTGTATCAACGCCTGGTGGACTTTGAATGCTACCTCACGCGCATCGGCATTGAAGTTTCTCCACAATTGGGACCAAGCCATGACTTTACCCTCCAAAGCTTTAACCATTTTGCCCTTTTAAAAGGGGACGAAGTCATACAAAACTTAATCGATTTCTCCATCGACCATAACTTGACCGTAATGAAACAATTCTCCCGCGATGAAAGCTTTAATGCCCTGATGGAATCAGTCCGCGGTGAAAACGACAAACTGACTCTTCGTCAGTATTTGGAGCTCCTCCACGAGTATTCCGGCTATTTTACCCTCAAACAAAAGAAAATGGTCATGGAGTTTCTCTTTGACCTCCTCTTAAACGATGCCGACGACATCCGCCGTGATGCCAGTAGACTCATCGGATTTTTGCTAGCCAATTTTGACGACGATTACAAAAAAGAAATCCCACCGTCCATCTCTAAAGATACGCTCCACGGAGCCAAAGCATACTACGCACTCCTGCAACGGATCCTTTTCCCCGGCGTACATTTACTGGATCACAAGGAACGCCTGCAGTACAATCTCTTGGCGATACACAAGGAGTTCTTTTCTCTCCTCGATGACAACGAAGAATCCTATCTCACACACTATGTGGAATTATTCACCGATAAATACCAGTTTACAGACAACACCCTCCGCTTATTAGCGCGTACTCTCGTCTATGCGCCCTTTAAAAAACTTAAAGAAGAGCAAATCGACATCTTACGATCCTTCGTCTTGCGCTTATTACAAGATGGCAGTCAAACGACGCGTCTCATCGTCTTAGACTTGTTGCGTGAACTGGATGTGGACCTCCTCGTCAAAGAAGAATTCAGAGAAGAATTAAGTGCCATTGTATCGAGTCTTGCACCCAATAAGAATGCGTCGAAAGCTTATTTATACAATATTATTGCCCATGAACTTGGACATAATATCGTCTTACCTGAAAAGATGACGGACTATTATAACACCTTTGATGAAGGGCTCACCCAAACCTTCTTGGATAACTTAAAAACGGAAACTCCATGGATTCAAAAGAGACTCAACATTGAACTTCTCTTTCACACGGCGATGGAACATCGAGAAAAGTTGTTCCATATTGCCATGCACTACTGCAATCTCGTCAAAGTCAGTGAATTTGATGTGGTGAGAACCGCAGCAGGAGAAGCGCTCATTGGGCTCGTGTCGCAAATGCAAAAAGAAGAAGTCAACGACATCGCCATCGAACTTTTGCGCGGTTTGGAACTCAACGACTACAATTTTGTGCGGTTAATCCCCCACTTTTTAGGTGAAATTCTCCTATATTTACCGACGCGAGAATTTTATGAAGTGTTAGATGATTTTGACGTAAAATTAAAGTCTGGCGACTTAGAAACCACGACGGGAATTTTGCACACCATCGGACGCTCTATCGAAATGTTTGACGAATACATGGACAGGGGGCTCATCGATAAAACAAATAATTACGTGAAGCAAAACCGTATGTTTGGGCTCCTTCTTTCTGTCATGGCATCTCCAAATACCCTAGTGCATACAGAAGCATTTTCCGTCATTGGAAATTATGTCTTTAATGCCATTCACATGCAAACCCACACGCAAGTGTATTATTTGAAAGA
>CAMDZK010000070.1 GCA_945910665.1 uncultured Peptostreptococcaceae bacterium | reverse complement strand
TTATTGGAAATTGAAAAAGCAGCCTTCACTAGCCCATGGACCCAAGAGATGTTTGAGCAGGAACTGCAAAACCCACTGTCTCATAATTTGGTCATCGAAGAAAATGGAGAAGTCATCGCCTATATTGGCTATTGGATGGTCATTGATGAAATCCATCTGTTAAATGTCGCTGTAAAAAAAAGTGAACAAGGCCGAGGGCTTTCCCGCTTTCTCATGCATGCGATGATTGTCCATGGAAAAGACAACGGATGTGCATCCATCGTTTTAGAAGTGCGAGAAAACAATACACCCGCCATTGGACTCTACACTTCTTTACAATTTAAACCGGTGGGGCATATCGAAAATTATTACCCAGAAGACAAACAAGACGCAATCATAATGCGAAAGGATTTATAAATGAAAGAACCGCTCATCTTTGCCATTGAAACGTCCTGCGACGAAACATCAGTCGCTATTTTAGAGGGACCAAAAAAATTAATTTACCATAAAATTTCATCGCAAATCGATGTTCACAAACCCTTCGGGGGTGTTGTGCCGGAAGTCGCATCGAGAAAGCATTTAGAAATGGTCCATCCGATGATTGAAGAAGCCTTTCAAGAAACAGGGCTATCCTTTCATGATATCGACTTAATCGGCGTCACAAAAGGTCCAGGTCTTGTAGGAGCGCTTTTGGTGGGAATTGCTGCTGCGAAAGCTATGTCCATGGCTTTGGATAAACCCTTGGTGGGTGTCAACCACATGCACGGACATCTTCTTGCAAATGAACTGTGTCATCCAGAGCTACCCTATCCCCACATTAGCATGATTGTATCTGGGGGCCATACCTACTTAGTTGAAGTAAAAGGCCCAATGGATTACGCCCTTCACGGAAAAACAAGAGACGACGCCGCAGGTGAAGCCTTTGATAAAACCGCACGACTCCTTGGACTCTCCTACCCTGGTGGTCCAAGTATCCAAAAAGCCGCAGAAAAAGGGAATGCAAATCGCTATACTCTCCCCAAAGTCATGCTTGAAAAAGGAAGTTACGATTTTAGTTTTAGCGGATTAAAAACAGCCGTCATGCAACTGGTAGAAAAGGAAAAAGAAGCGGGAAACTATGTGATGGAAGACGTCGCCGCCTCCTTCCAAGAAACCGTTGTCGATACACTCGTGAAGAAAACAGAGTTACTCATGAAACAATTAGGCATTCATGATGTCACACTCTCCGGAGGAGTCGCAGCAAACCAACGGTTGCGAGAAAAGATGGACGCCATGGTGACTCAAAAAGGAGGAAAACTCTATTCTCCATCGTTGATCTTATCCACCGATAACGCAGCCATGATCGGAACCGCAGCCTATTATACCTATGAAAAGCACGGCGCAGACGACATGACCATGGGCGTCTATCCCAATTTAGGTCTATAGTTGACAAATCCGTCAGAATTGGTATAATAAAAGAACCGCAAAAAGCGGACCTGCGGGAGTGGCGGAATTGGTAGACGCGCTAGACTTAGGATCTAGTTTCTCTGAAGTGGGGGTTCAAGTCCTCTCTCCCGCACCACAAAAAGGAGCTGATTTCATCAGCTCCTTTTTGAGTGCGGTACGACGAGGACGACCTGAACGATTGGGATGACTATGAATTTGACCAATACGATTTCGAATAACACAAAAGACACCTGCATTCCACAGGTGTCTTTTCTATATTCCGATCGCTTCTCTATGGTCTAACCATCTCGAGCGATGCTCAATTTCTGTGACATGCAATGTTTTATTCCGTCGAATAAAAGCCTGCAGTAGTCTTGCATTATGAGAAGTCATATCGGTTTATGATTCAATTGTGAGTCACAAAGTTGAAATAATAAAAATCTTTCGAATCTATAAATAAAAGGGAAATGGCCTGCGAATGAAATATTTTCTACGGCGCGTCCTGTTGGTTGTTCATATGACTTCATTTCTAGTCTTTTCTTTAATGAATCGATAACCTAAACTTTTCTGAATAAAAGTTTTTCCTTGGAAAGTGATACTGCTACTTTGATTTTATTATTCTGGTCATTCATTTGCAAAAACTGCACTGTCTGGGTTTTTTATGCCCTCTTAATTTCGACCTCTTTGTGTTTTTTTGTTTTGGAAGATTCCGCTTAAAGAATCTTCAACTAACTTCCATGGATCTCCCATCGGAATCACCTCTTTCTTTGTTATCTATTATATACCCTCTTGGTACCGTTGTAAACACCTTTTTTATAAATTTATCCAAATAATTTTTTCGAAACAATACGTTTATGTGTTAAACTACCCTTTTACATTCCAAAGGCTTTTTTATACCCCTCGTGAATGTTCTTTACTTGATTGACATACTCGACCGATGCTTTCCATTCTTTTTCGTAGAGGTGCTTATCCATGCTTTTAATCTTTTTCTCGAGCTTTTTTGCCAACGCATCATCTCTCTTGACACGCAGTGTATATGCGTATTGATACGCCAAGGTTTCGGGCATGTCTTTGGACAGCTGAACATATTGGATGAGTGCCTGACTTTCTTTCGTGAGTTCCGGGGATTGCTGTAATAGTTCTCGCTTTTTCTGTTCCATTTCATAAGCAGCCATGGCAATGTCTGGTGTCTCTCGCTCAAGAAGACGCGTTTCGATTCTTTCTGCCTTTTCCAGTTTTCCATGTGCACGTAGCCAGAGTGTATAATTTACGGCGAATGACGCCACTATACTAGACGAAAAATCTGCATCATCTTCCACTCGTAGGAGGTCTTCTGGAAGCTCTGCCAATCCATAGCCTTGTTGGAGTTCATGGGAGATGCGGAGTGTATTATAAAAAGCATGCGCCACACTTTTATCTTCTCCAATACTACGAATATTCGCTCCATCATTTTCAACGCCATTCATATTGAGAGGAATCGCATTGGTTAGTCCTAGAAAGATGCCGATCACAGCAAATAAAAGAAGGAAATAACGAAACAGTACGAGTCCAAGTCCATCTGCCGGGTTCCATAAGAAAAGAATCATGGCTACCGCCGACAAAAGAAAGTTCATGAGATAACCCCCGCGATTATAAAAGACATAGGGAAAATGATCAACGGATAAGGGCTCTGGATTCATGATACATTGTCCAGGGGCTGCAGCTAAAGGATAGGTTTTTAACTGAATTTTTTGTCCTACCTTCGCCCATGTCCATTTGTGGACGCGAAAAAATGAAAATTCATATCCAGAAATAAGTCCTGCAAAGAGATGCCCTACTTCATGAAGGATAAGATGAATATATACGCTCACTATGCCAAAAATGAAGAGGCCTATTCCGCCACTAATCATCGTAAGGCCAATATCTTCGAGCGCATCATAGACCATTCCCGTCGAATATCCAAAAACAAACCCGAGTGTGATAAAGAGTATGAGCATCATTATTTTTTGTTTATTCATCATTTTCTCCTATAAAAAAGCGTGGTTCTTTCGAATCACGCCCAGCGATTATCTCGTCCAATCGTCTGTAATGCTTTGTTGCCTTTGCATACCAAAAGTTTTTGTTTCATTCGCTTTAAACATATCGATCCATTGGAGCGCTTTTCCGGTCCCTCGTACTACGGATGTGATCGGATTTTCAGCCAAGCGAACGCGAATTCCGATAGATTCTTCAATGGCTTTGTCTAAACCGCGAATCATTCCACCGCCCCCTGTGAGAATGGCCCCTCGGTCATATAAATCTGCTGCCAATTCAGGAGGCGTTCTTTCTAAGACACTATGTACCGTCGCGATAATTTCACGCACAGGCTTTTCTAATGCTTCGGCCACCTCATTCGCAGATACAGTTTCCATGACAGGAAGACCATTGAGTAAGTTTCTTCCTTTAATCTCCATGAGCACTTCTTCCTCTTCAGGCATTGCTCGACCAATTTTAATTTTTAATTCTTCCGCTGTGCGTTCCCCAATCATCATATTAAATGTACGACGCACATATTCAGCGACTGCTTCATCACATTCATCCCCTGCGGTCTTAATGCTTTCTGTAACGACTAAGCCTCCCATGGAAATGACTGCAACGTCAGTTGTTCCGCCACCAATGTCAATGACCATGCTTCCTCTTGGGTCTCCAATGTCTATTCCTGCACCAATTGCTGCAGCCAGAGGTTCTTCAATTAAGTAGGTCTTCTTTGCCCCTGCACGTCTTCCGGCTTGGAGAACAGCGCGGCGCTGGACTTGTGTGATTTTACTTGGAACACAAATAATCATGTCCGGTCCAAAAAGAGAGCGGCCGACTGCTTTTTGCATAAAATAGCGAATCATTTGCTCTGTCGCCTGAAAGTCTGCAATCACACCGTCTTTCATGGGTCGTTTTGCCATGACATTGCCCGGCGTACGCCCAAGCATTTTCTTCGCTTCGGATCCGACCGCCAAAACTTTGCCCGTAAAAACGTCATAGGCGACAACAGAAGGCTCGTTTAACACCACTCCCTTGCCTCGTACATATACGAGAACCGAAGCGGTTCCTAAGTCTATTGCCAAATTTCTTCTGAATGTTGCCAATGTTTACTCCTTACATATCCACGCGGGTGATTTGTGCACCGATTGAACGCAGGCGTTCTTCAAATTCCACATAGCCGCGGTCGATGTGGTACAAATCACTCATAATCGTCTTTCCTTCAGCAACAAGACCCGCTAGGATAAGGGCCGCTCCTGCACGAAGATCTGTTGCACGCACTTCTGCCCCTTGGAGTTGACGCACGCCATAAATGGTTGCAACATTTCCATCCGTTCGAATATCCGCACCCATGCGCACCAATTCTTCTGCGTGCATAAAGCGATTTTCAAAAACAGTTTCTGTTACTTTCGATGGTTCTCCCGTACAGATGGCGAGCATTGCCATAAATTGGGCCTGGGCATCTGTTGGAAATCCAGGATAAGGGAGGGTTTTAATGCTTGTAGGGAGAAGTTTTTCTGGTCCTTTGACACGAACCATATCTTCGCCCTCTTCAATGGTGCAGCCCATTTCTTTCAGTTTTGCAGTGATTGGATGTACGTGGTCAGGAATCATATTCTCAATGAGTAAATTTCCTTTTGTCATCGCAGCAGCAATCATAAATGTCGCAGTTTCAATACGATCAGGGATAATGCTGTGGCGGCATCCTGTTAATTTTTCCACACCGCGAATGCGTATATTGGATGTACCAGCCCCTTTAATATCGGCGCCCATTTTATTTAAAAACTGACATAAATCGACAATTTCAGGTTCTTTCGCAGCATTCTCAATGACTGTTTCGCCTTTGGCCATTGTCGCAGCCATTACGATGTTTTGTGTAGCCCCAACGGATGGGAAGTCTAAATACATCGTATCTCCGATAAGACCACCTTTTGCTGATGCTTCTACATAACACTCTTCATTATTTTCTTCAACTGTAGCACCTAGGGCGCGAAACCCTTTGAGATGTAAGTCAATTGGACGTGCACCGATAGCACATCCACCAGGCATCGATGTTCTGGATGTTCCTAAGCGCGTTAATAGGGGCCCTAATACTAAAAAGGAGGCCCTCATTTTGCTCATTAATTCATAGGGTGGTTCAGTCTTAGACACTTGCGCGGAATTAATGCGCACCGTCGCTTTATCTAAATATTCAACTTCTGCTCCCAGATATTTCAATACTTCTATAATCACTTCCACATCTTTTAAGGATGGGACATCATCTAAAATAATTTCTTCCGTGCCAAGCAACGTTGCGGCCAAAATCGGCAACGCAGAGTTTTTTGCTCCCATGACGCGGATGGAGCCCTCTAAAGCGGGACTTTTTTCGATAATCATTCTTTCCATTGTTCTACCTCCATTCGCTCTTCTATTATACACTATTTCTGTGAATTGTCGCCTTCTTCAAAGGCTTCGTATTGATCTTTTTGTTCAGACTGTTGGATCTGAACCGCTGATTTTCGAATCGGTAAATGCCTTTTGTCCATGTTGATGTATTCTTCTGTTTCCGTAGCCAAACCTCTTTTTTCGAGGCGGCTATTCACTGAATCGCGGACGATCGTGTAAATGAGTACAAACACAGGAAGCCCAACGATCATACCAGGAATTCCAAAGAAAAAGTTTGCCACAATCACTGTGAGTAATATCCAAAAGGCGGATCCAGGGATCAAACCTGTGTCCTGGTGCTGCAGGGATGCCACCGTTCCCATTGCAC
>CAMDZK010000069.1 GCA_945910665.1 uncultured Peptostreptococcaceae bacterium | reverse complement strand
CAGCTGCAGCTCCAATTGGACCCCTAGCCTGGGAACCTCCATATGCCATGGGAGCAGCCATAGAAATCTGCAACAAAAGCGCAACCCAAAGAAATGTTGCCTCTCGTCGATAAACCGACCTTACAATATATAGTGGAAGAAGCGGTTGCTTCAGGAATTGAAGAAATCTTATTGATTACTGGAAGAGGTAAAAATGCCATTGAAAATCACTTTGATACTTCCTATGAATTAGAACACGTGCTGGAAGAAAAAGGTGATTTTGAGAGACTTGACATGATCCGTAAGATTTCCAATATGGTGGATATTCAATATACGCGACAAAAAGAACAAAAAGGCTTAGGCCATGCAATCTACTGCGCGAAGAATTTTGTTGGAGATGAACCCTTTGCTGTCTTACTGGGGGACGATGTTGTCTACAACCGAGAAAATCCAGCACTTTTGCAACTCATGGACATGTATGACAAACATGAAGTCACGATTTTAGGCGTACAAGAAGTGGATAAGAATGAGGTCGATAAATACGGAATCGTCGCAGGCGAAGCTTTGGATGATCGCCTGACGCGTGTTCGAACCATGGTGGAAAAACCTTCCAAGGTAGATGCCCCCTCGACACTGGCCGTGCTCGGTCGTTATATCTTAACACCGCCGATAATAGAGTATTTAGAGAACACAAAACCTGGGAAAGGAAATGAAATTCAACTCACCGACGCTATTATGGCAATGGCACAAGACTATGCAGTGTATGCGGGCATTTATGAAGGTAGACGCTATGACGTGGGTTCAAAGCTTGGATTTTTGGAGGCTACCGTTGAATATGCTCTACGCGACCCTTCCTTAGCCGATTCCTTTAAAAGGTATCTCAAAGAATTGGAGTTATAAACGATGAATATAAACTGGTATCCAGGACATATGAAAAAGACGAGGGAACTGATTCAACGAGAGCTCACGATGGTGGACCTCGTATATGAAATGGTAGATGCTCGCATTCCGAGAAGCAGCAGAAATCCAGATATTGATGACCTACTCGCGAAAAAACCACGAATCATTTTGTTGAATAAAGCAGATTTGGCGGATCCTCAAATGAATCAGGCGTGGATACATCAGTATCGTAAAGAAGGTCATGCAAGTGTCTTGGTCAATACCCATAAAAAACAAGGATTTAAAGAGATTTTTTCTTTAACCGATTCTATCATGCGAGAAAAAAGAGAACGAGACGCACAAAAAGGGATGAAAAACACTCGCACAAGAGTCATGGTGGTAGGTATTCCCAATGTTGGAAAATCAACGCTTATAAATGCAATTGCTGGAAAGAAAACCGCGCAAACAGGGGATAAGCCAGGAGTTACTAAGTCCAAACAATGGATTAAAGCCGAGGGCTTTATTGAATTGATGGATACTCCAGGTGTTCTTTGGCCCAAGCTAGATACAGAAGAAGTCGCAAAGCACCTGGCATTCACTGGAGCGATCACCGATCGAATTTTAGATGAAGAAACACTTGCTTGGGAACTCTTAAAAGATGGAATCGAACAAAAACATCCGGGAATGATTGAACGCTATGGTGATCCAGAATCGATGGATGCTGCCCAGTACATGGAAGAAATTGGCAAAAGTCGAGGATTTTTACTCCGCGGCGGAGTGGCTGATACAGAAAAAGTGGGACGCGTCGTGTTAGACGAATTTCGCGGAGGATTATGGGGTCCCATTACATTGGAACGACCATGAAGTGGGATACAAATTTTGAACGCCGCCATGGACTGATTATGGGTGTAGACGAGGTAGGACGAGGATGTTTAGCTGGCCCTGTCGTTTCGTGTGCAGTTGTTATGCCTGCAGGGGTGTATATTCAAGGGGTCAGAGATTCAAAAAAACTCAGTGCAAAAAAGAGAGAACAATTGGCCCATCGCATTCGTGCCAACGCCCTTGCCATTGGAATCGGTGTCGTTTCTCCTGAAGAAATTGATCGCATCGGAATTCGAAAAGCTGTCCAACAAACGATGAAAATAGCTTGTGAAGAAATTATAGCTAAACGCGTGTATCCCGGTGCCATCTGTGTCGATTATGAAACTGTTCCAACGCCTTGGCCTCAAGCTTCTGTGATTCGAGGCGACGCGACCATTTATCAAGTTGCCTGTGCATCGATCGTGGCAAAAGTGTATCGCGATCAAATGGCTGCCTCATGGGAGGAAAAATATCCTGGCTATTTCTTTGGACAAAATAAAGGCTACGGCACGAAAGCGCACAAAGAGGGAATATTCAATTTGGGCTTGACCCCTATTCACCGGAGAAGTTTCTGTAAATTTTGGAGTGAGTGATGAAAAAGATAATTTTTGGAAAACCAAAATTCAACCACGATCTATGGGTTTATCCATCGCACATTGCTCTTAAAGGAAGCGTGTTTCCATCAGAAGGAATTCGGGAAAGAAAAAATTCCACGACCTTACAGCAATTAATGAAAAGTGCTGCATTGAAAGCGGGACGCACACCCCTTTCAGCGATGGAACAAATCGCTCTCTTCAAAGATAGCATTGATGATCGAAAGAGCCTTCATACAGAAGGATTTTTTGTCATGCTCCAAGAATTTTTGCAGACGATACAAAGACAAGAATTCGTCTTTACATCATACGATGATGTATCTAAAGAAGTAGAAATGATTCTTTCCAAGTACAAAGAAAAACGAGATGCCTTGGGATACTCAGATTATGAAGTGATGGCTCACCATGCAATGAAGGAGACTAAGAACTGTGGTTCTATCGCTTTCGTCGGTTTTTCAGACTTTGTGGAGACGGAACTTGCATATCTTGATTTTTTATCAACACACAATGACATTACAATCTACTTTGAACCAATCGAACCTACGCCCCATAAAAAAGAGCTCGTTCAAAAATTTTTAGCCCTTGGTTTTACGATTGAGGGGGAGAAGGTAGATGTGCAGAAGAAAAAAGCGCCTGCATGGATCGCCATGGGAAACCGTGGTATGATTCACGCAATTCTGGATCAACTGGAGGGTTTCTCAAATCACGATGTTGAAATCATTTTTGCCAACGATGGGTTGAAAGACTATTTTGAAATCCAAATGGAAGAAAAAAACATCGGATTGTTTCATGGCCGCAGGATACCACTTTTTGAAACGAAAATTGGTCAAGACATCCTCGCTTGGATCGAAGGAGAGTTCACTTCATATTTTTGGAATGAACATAAGGATACGAAAGATTTTGAGCTCTGGATGGAAGGACAAAGAAACGCATTCAAACAAGATCCTCAAAGAAAAATTCTCTCTTTCTTGTATGAGAAAAGCAAGGCACTGGGAGAGAGCGACTCTTATTTCTCTGCTACAGAATGGCTTGCACTTGAGAAAATGTCCGATATGTTTCAGAAGGAAATTCATATTCCATGGAAAAAACTTTTTGCAACGCAGGAAGGGAAACGGTGGTTTTCTGAATACTTAAAAGAGATGAGTATCCGCACTCCAGAAAATAGCCACGGTTTGCGCACCTATGTATTATCCACGGCACCTTTACAGGAGATAGGCCATCGGATTTTCGTGGGGTTTTCGAAAGATTTTCCCCAAACGCAGGAGAAAAATCCTCTTTTGGACCGTTTGCATTCGCAAGAGAAACGAGAAGAGAACCGAGTCAGAAAACTTTCCGTTGAAGCAGATCGATTGGATACGCTTTATTCATTAGCTGGATCCGTTTCTTTTATCTTTGATGGAATAGATGAAAAATTAGACGGAGAATCCTTGATGAGTATCTCCCCTCTGGTGGAAAAATATCGGCCGAATTTAGCATGGGTGTTCACTGAAGATTCGGTACCCGTTAATGATGTGAAAATACAGGCACTTCCGACCATTTCAAGTGAGATCAGACCGCTTCCTTCTTCGTATCATGCCTCTTCATTAAATAGCTATCGTCAGTGTCCTTTCCAATATTGGGTTCGCTATGTCTTAAGACCGATCGAGGAAAAGTCGGACGGATATTATTTACAGCGTGGGAATTTTGTACACCAAGTCCTCGAGTATTATTACCGTGTGGCAAAAGATGAAATCAACCAAGCACTCCTCGAAGGGAATCACCCTTCTTTTCAAAAAGAAATTTTTTCGGATGCAATTCAAGAAGCACACACGCAAAACCCAGACATCCTTGATTTTCAAATTGACACATGGAGAAAAATGTTGGCAGCATATATTGAAGCGGATTTAGAGCGTTTGACACTAGAAAAAAGATTTATTATCCATCAAACAGAATTTTCCTTTGAAGGTACCTTGCCGACATATCCACACATATGGGTCCATGGAATTATCGATCGAATCGATGGAAATGGTAACGATGCGTGGATTGGTGATTATAAAACAGGGGCGCAAAAAAATAAGCAAGACTTCATTCAGCTGAGAGACTTTCAACTCATCCTTTACAGTTTGATGTATCATCAAGCAGCGGTGTACTATGGATATGTTCAAAAGGGAGAATTGCAAAATGTCTACTCATCATTTCCAACTTCTTCCACTCCCATGTTTCAAAAGCAAGAATGGGAAGGGATTTTGCACCTTGCAGAAGAAGAGATTGACGCAATGGACAAGAAGATTCAAAGTCGTGCGTTTCCAATAACACCTGGGGATGCTTGTGATTACTGCTCATACGATGGCATCTGTAGGAAAGGAGATGACCATGATACCCAATGATGCGCAATACAAAGCGATGACCACAATCGATAAAAATATCGCCCTTATTGCAGGGGCAGGGACAGGTAAGACGAAAGTTCTCACCGATCGTTTTGTGTATATGCTACAACATGGCACTTTTATAAATCCAAATCCAATCGATGGAATCGTGGCGATTACATTTACAAAAAAAGCGGCAGAAGAGATGAAAAGTCGTATCCAAAAAGAGATGCGGACATGCTTTCCAGAATCGGAACAGCTTACAATTCAATCAACACCGTTACGGGTTTCGACCATCCATAGTTTTTGTGGGCAGCTTTTGAGAAAATATCCCTTTGAAGTTGGCGTGGATCCTCTCTTTGAAGAATGGGATGAATTTGAAAGTGCAAAACATATGCGCTTTGCTTTTGAAATGGCGTTTTTTACTATAGTGGAAAATCCGACATGGAAACAAATTGTCATCGAAGAGGACTGGTCAAATTATCGTCAGAAGATCGATGGTCTGATGGGCGTATACAATAAGATACGCGCCAGCGGCGATTCGATTGCAAAAGCGAAAGAACGCTCCAGCCAGCCAATATTTGTAAGTGAAGAAGACCAGGAAGCCTATTTTTCTTTATTAACCCAATGTGAACAAAATGGACGCCTATCAAATTTTAAGAAGTATTGTGCCGCTTTTTCAAATTATCGAGATATTTCTTTGCACGAAATGCCGGAAGAGCAATTCGACGCTTTTATGAAGGCTGTAGAGTCACCCTTAAAAAAAGATGCATCGATGCGGGAATTACTGTATCGGATCCGAGCACAAGGAGAAAGCTATCATGCCATGGATGATTTTTATTTTGCACTTCTAGAAGAAGGAGAGCGACAATATAAAGAAATAAAATACAAAAAACGTGCGTTAGATTTTGATGATTTACAAGAAAAAACAGTAGAACTCTTAAATACTCCCCTAGGAAAGAAAGTGATTGCAGAAATCGACTATATTTTTGTCGATGAAGCACAAGACATTAATGGTCTGCAAAAAGAGATTTTCACACGCTTATGTACATTTCGTGAACCCTTGGATCGACAAAATCTTTTTATTGTCGGCGACCCACGCCAATCCATCTATGGATTTCGCTATGCAGATGTCCGTTTGTTCCAAGAACTGGTCAGAGAGATCGAACATAGCGGTGGCGAGAAAATCGATATGGATATAAACTATCGTTCGACGCCGAAAATTTTATCCTTTGTTGAACGAGCTTTTAAAAATCACTTTGCTGAACCCCCCATTCGCCCCGGTATCGAAGAGAAAGAAACGGATCAAGAAATACTCTTTTACGAGGCAGATGAAGAAAGAGAACTGTCTGAAATTAGAAACACCGTCGAAGCAATTCAAATGTGCTATCAACACGGCATCTCCTATGGAGATATGGCGATTCTCTTTCGCGGAAAAGGGAATATGTCCACGGTAGAAGAAGCACTGCGCAGGGAGGGTATTCCTTGTCTAAACGTC
>CAMDZK010000068.1 GCA_945910665.1 uncultured Peptostreptococcaceae bacterium | reverse complement strand
GACAACACGGAAGTTTCTTCCCAACCCACCACAGATGTCCTTTTTGTCGTTCGCGATTGGTTAGATGCCTATTTTCATGGGGAAAAAGTGGAGTCAAAAAACTTACCCATTCAATTTTCTGGCACTCCTTTTCAAAACTGTGTGTGGGAGCTTTTGTTGGAGATTCCCTATGGGGAAACGACCACTTACGGTGCGTTAGCAAAACAAGTGGCGGAGAAGATAGGCAAAAAAACCATGAGTGCCCAAGCCATTGGGGGAGCAGTGGGAAGAAACCCAATCTCTATTATTGTTCCATGTCACAGGGTAGTCGGTGCAAAGGGTCAACTCACAGGCTACGCAGGAGGACTCGATAAAAAAGCTTTCTTACTTGCACTGGAGCAGGGAGAGTGATAATGGTTATTCACACCATAATGAAAACATTTTCCGGCACAAGCCAATAATTATGTTATAATAATATTATCACAAAGGAGGAGATTCACACATGAAAAGATTAGAAGGAAAAGTTGCAATTATCACAGGATCTACATCGGGCATGGGCCGAGAAACAGCGTATCTTTTTGCCGAAGAAGGGGCAAAAGTTGTCGTTTGTGGACGCCGTGAAGAACGGGCGCAAGAAGTTGTCGAAAAGATTAAAGTAAATGGTGGACAAGCCATTGCAGTGAAAGCTGACATGATGAAAGACGAAGATTTACAAAACATTGTCGATAAAACAATGGAAGCATATGGCACCATCGATATTCTTTTCAATAATGCCGGTATGATTACATATAAAAACACCATGGACATCGACATGGAAGAGTGGAGAAATGTATTCCGCGTGAACGTGGATGCACCGCTTATGCTTGCCAAATTAGTCGCTCCCATTATGAAAGAAAAAGGAGAAGGTTATATCGTCAACACAGGATCCATTGCAGGCACTGCTGCTAAATGGGGCGTTTCCGCCTATACTGCATCCAAACATGCAATGAGTGGTCTAACAAAAGCTCTTGCGAGAGATTTGGGTCCAGAAATTCGCGTCAATGCGATTCTACCAGGAGCGATTGACTCCGAAATGTTAGATTCTGCTGGCGGAGCAGACGGTGATGCGGTTGCGCCAATGAAAGGCATGAGTCCACTGGGACGCATTGGCGATGGTCGTGAAATTGGCGAAGTAGCACTCTTCTTGAGTTCAAAAGCCTCTTCTTTTGTCACTGGACAATTGATTCGCGTAGACGGTGGTGTTGACGCGTAGAGGAGATGGAATCTGCTTCGCAGATGAAATCTCCCGATGGAGATGAGACAAAAAAGAAGAAGTCCCAGGGCTGGGGCTTCTTCTTGTTTATCGTAAGAAAACCTACACAGGGCCAACTCTAGCCAGCTGCAATCTCATTTTTATCCGAAGATACTTAAATCTAATTCTTTGGACATAGCATTCATCAGCTGAATACCCACCACTGAATTTCCCACTTCATCTAATGGCGGACTGTAAATCCCAATGCCCATTTTATGAGGAACGGCACCCATGATTCCGCCGCCTACGCCAGATTTTGTAGGAATCCCTACTTTCGTCGCATATTCTCCACTGTGGTCGTACATGCCTGCGGTTGTCATGATCGCTAAAAGAATTTTACTTAAGCGCTTTCTATCCATTTTTCCGTAATTCTTCAGGCCAACACAACCATTCGCGAGGAAATAGCCGATTTTTGCCAAATCAGTAGCGGTGACTTCAATGGAACATTGCTTGAAATAATCATCTAAATGCGCGTCAATATCACCTTGAATAATATGGCGCGACTTCATGAGATAAGCGATGGCACGATTCTTGTCTCCTGTTTCTTTCTCGGAAAGGTAGACTTCTTCATTGTAGCCCATGCGGACATTCCCCGTAATCTCTTCCATTAAAAGAAGTAAGCGCTCTATAGGGTCTCCCATGATAATCGATGTAATGGCGATCGCACCAGAATTCATCATGGGGTTTGCAGGCTTTGTCACATCTTGGAAATCTAAACGGTATAGAGAATTAAAGGGATCAGAACTTTGGCGCATATCTACCACACGAAACAACTCTTCGCCATGATCCATAAGAGCAAGGAGTAACGCCAGTACTTTTGAAATACTCTGAATCGTAAATTTCACATCTGCATCCCCGACCGTATAGAGCTGTTCGTCAGTTTGCACAGCAAGACCCAAAAGCATGGAGTCTACTTCATTTAAAGCGGGGATATAATCTGCCACAACACCTGTAGTCGCTAAATCTTGGTATTGTTTCGCAATCGATTCTAAATAAGCTTGCATGGATGCATCCTTTCTTGTAAACGATTTCGTCCTATCAATCATACCATATTTTGTCGTAAATTTCGCAAAAAACATCCTTAGTACAAGAAAAAACGGCTGCAAAGAGTCAGCTTATTCAATCCACGTTCCAATATTTTTTTCAATCGCTGCGTTATAGATTTCATCAGCGACGGCAACATCAAAGACAGCATTGCCTGTGCTTTTAAAAATCGTAATTTGCTCGTCGTTTTCTCTTCCAGGCTTTTCTTCCGCAATCATTTTACCGAGCATGCCCGTGAGTACATCCATTCCAAAGGTACCTTGGTTCATTGGCGTTTTAAAATCCCCGGATTCTGCGACGGCATCATAGGTGTCTACATAGACGAGGTCTGCTTTCGTATAAAGATCTGATGGGAGCTCTTGCATATCTGTCGCATAGGATCCCATTCCATTGATATGCGTTCCTTCTTGGACCCAATCGGCTTCTAAAACAGGGTGGTTTGTCGTCGTCACGGCCGTTATAATGTCTGCTGCACGGACGGCTCTTTCCAAATCATCCACGGCTGTAATGCGTACCGTAGAAAATTTTTCTTGCATTTTCTTTGCAAAGTCTTTTCTTTTATCTTGGTTTCTACTGTAGACGAACACTTCTTCAATGGAGCGCACGGTAAGAATTGCTTCCAATTGTGATTCAGCTTGGCCACCTGTGCCAATGAGCAAAAATGTTTTTGCGTCTTTTTTCGCTAACAAATCCGTCGCAGCTCCTGCAAGGGCTCCCGTGCGAATGCGGGTGAGTGTCGTCCCATCCATAATGCCTTTCAAATATCCAGTCTCTGCATCAAGCAAAATCATCGTCGCAGGAACTGCGTCTAACCCCATCGCTGGGTTATTTTCATAGACAGAGACAATTTTTACGCCTAATGCATCCGTCGGCTTCATAAGACCAGGCATGAATAACGCAGCCCCTTCGTAGTCATCCACAGGCACAGTCATGCGCATGGGAATATCGGCCTCGTTTTCAGCGTAGGCCAAAAGTGCTTCTTTATTGGATTGTATCGCATCGTCCATTGTAATAGATGCGGCCATATCGGCAGCATTTAAATAAATAAATTTCATGAAATATCCTTTCTCTCAAAATCACTATCTTATATACCCACTTGCAGATGATTGCTTTTGGGGTATACTTAAATTAAGACAAATTGGAGGAGAAAGATATGGATTACAAATTGTTACACGTGTGTTTTCGCGTAGAAAATCTGGAAAAATCCGTCGAATTTTATGAAAAAGCATTGGGCTATAAAGAAGTCACGAGAAAAGATTTTCCAGAACACGAATTTACTCTCGTGTATATGCAAGACCCAGCATCAAAAATCGAAATCGAGCTCACTTACAATTACGATCATGGTCCGTATGAAATTGGTGATGGATACAGTCATTTCGCAGTGCACACAGACGATTTAATGAAGTCCCATGAGAAACATAAAGAAATGGGAATCCCTTGTGATGATATTTCGGGCCTCCCAGGCGGAGAAACGCGTTTTTATTTCATGCAAGACCCAGATGGATATCAGATCGAAATAATCGGACCGGTTCTATGACCAAAGAACAAATTCAGGACCTTCGTGTGACCGATTATTTTGGTCGAGACGTAGGTGCGAAAATGTTGGATGTTTCTGGGGACCACGCGTTGTTTTCACTGGATGTTGAACAGAGACATTCCAATCCTTCGGGCACCATACACGGCGGTGTCCTTTTTACCATGTGCGATATAACGGCAGGTTCTGCCGCGCATTCTTTTGGAAATTACACGACGACGACCGATGCAAACATTCACTATTTACGAGCAGTCATAGGACTCGAGACCATTTACTGCGAGGCAACGCTTTTAAAACGAGGGCGCAGTCTCATCGTCTACGATGTAAAGATTAAAGATGCTGATGGAAAAGTCTATACTTCTGGAACTTTTAGTTATTTTGACTTAGGAATACCCATTGGCGAGAAAGTAGAAGATCATGAATGAATTACTTCATTTAACGAATGGGGAAACGCTTGTTCGCTTACTTTTTGCTGTGCTTGCAGGTGGTATCATTGGCTATGAACGAGAGAAAAAAGGGCGAGCTGCGGGTTTTCGTACTCATATTTTGGTGGCGGTGGGTTCGTGTATTTTAGCGCTCATTCAAGAAGAAGTCACAAGTCAACTCATACAAATGGCGGAATCATCAGAAGCTGCATCAACGATACTTTCAGCAGATAATACGCGGATTACCGCGCAAATTGTAAGCGGTATTGGTTTTCTCGGTGCAGGAACGATCGTCGTCTCCAATGGAAATGTACGTGGACTGACGACGGCCGCATCCATTTGGGCCGCAGCAGGGATTGGAATCGCCTTTGGGATGGGCTTTTACGCAATTGCAGGGACAGGTCTCGTCATTATTTTGATTACGCTCATGCTTATTAAGCGCCTCTTCACATTCCCTACCATTCGCATGATTCGGGTAGAATATCAAACGAATCAAGTACCACAACTGAAAGTTTTAAAATATTTAGAAGAAAATAGTTTTGAAGTCTTAAAAACGAATAAATCCTTAGAGCGAGAAGAGAATCAAACAAAATATATCTTTGAATATCGTGTCGATTTAAAGGGAAAGGATGAACTTCTTCTCATGGAAGAGCTGGATGCGTTGGAAGATTACAACAGTATCCATCTGTTTAACCCAAGTGATGAAATTGAATAGGAGAAAACGGTGACTCAGGAAAAATATTTACGCTTGCTTGCCAAATCCTATCCCACAGTGGAAGCTGCACGGGGAGAGATTGTGCGACTCAAAACCTATTTACAACTACCAAAACCCACCGAATACTTTTTCAGTGATCTCCATGGCGAAGATGGCGCCTTCATTCACTTGATGCGCTCAGGCTCTGGAAATATACGCACAAAAATTCGGGAACTTTTTTTAAACACGCTCACAGAGATGGAGCAAAATCAGTTGGCGAACCTCATCTATGACCCGGACCGGGTGTTGGAGATCATTCAAGAAAAAGAGATGATGACCGACGAATGGATTCGAATGATTATCTTGAGACTCATTCATCTTCTTCGTTATGTTTCGGCGAAACAGACCCGCGCATATATGCGCCAAGTGTTGCCGCCTTACTATGTAGATACAGTAGAAGAACTCCTTTATTCTACAGAATATGCCAACACCAAAGACTATCCCCACCGGGTGATTCAAGGAATTATTGAAGCGGAAGCAGAACTCGAATTTATAACGATGCTTTGCGACTCGATTCAACGCACTTCTGTGAATTATGTTCATATTATTGGCGATATTTTTGACCGGGGAAAAGCGCCCCACAATATCGTAGAAGAACTCATGGATTTTGGCCGTATCGACATCCAATGGGGCAATCATGACATTATGTGGATGGGGGCCGCTGCGGGCAATGAAGTGTGCATGTGTTCAGTGCTTCGGGCGAACATCTCTTATAACAACTTCGATGCTTTAGAAGACGGGTATGGACTGAATTTACGAGCGCTCTCGTCCTTTGCTCAAGAAGTATACGGGGATGACCCTTGCACTGCTTTTATGCCGAAAGTATTGGACGAGAATGTATTCGATATCGTCGATATCGACTTGGCAGCGAAGATGCATAAGGCCATTGCAATTATCATGTTTAAATTGGAACATCAGCTGATTAAAAGAAATCCTGTTTTGGACATGGACGATCGATTAGTTTTAGATAAAACGGATTTTAAACGGGGTGTCTTTCTATCAAATGGTAAAGAATTCCCAATGAAGGATACAAATTTTCCTACGATAGACCCTGAAAATCCACCGTTAACCACTGAGCCACAAAGGGAATGCCTCCTGTGGTGTTATTTTTAATGACTGCATGATACTCC
>CAMDZK010000067.1 GCA_945910665.1 uncultured Peptostreptococcaceae bacterium | reverse complement strand
TCTTATGACCATCCACGCAGCCAAAGGGACGGAATTTGATATCGTTTTTGTAACGGGCTTGGAACAGGGACTTTTTCCCTCTCGTCGCGCCGAAGAAGAGGGCGAATTAGAGGAAGAGAGAAGACTTTGTTATGTGGCACTGACGAGGGCCAGAAAGAAACTCATCGTATCGTCCGCCGATGCAAGACGGGTCTACGGAAATTACCAAAACGCAGCGCCTTCTGTCTTTATAGAAGAAATGGGAGATGATTTAGAAGTGGAACAATCCACTCCCTATCAAGAAAGCAGTGTACGTCCCATGTATGGGACACCCAGTAAGACGGACGATACATTTTTAGAGCGCCTCACGAAACGAAAAGAGCTAAAACCAAAATCCGATGACACCAACTATCGGACGGGGGACCGCGTCGTTCACCCAGCCTGGGGCGAGGGGATGGTTGTGATGGCCCAAGATTTAGAGGGAGACCAAATGCTGACCATTTCTTTCCCCAACCAAGGGTTGAAGAAAGTGAAAAAGAGCTTTGCAAAACTAAGGAGAGCCGAATGAAAGAGCGCATGGAACAACTCATCGCACAAATAGAAACATGGAACCGAGAATATTACACCCTCGACGAACCATCCGTGTCCGATGCCGAGTATGATGCTGCCTACGACGAGCTGAAACGCTTAGAAGAAGAATCGGGCATTGTCCTCGAAAACTCACCGACACAAAAAGTCGGTGGGGCGCTACTGTCTCATTTTAATCGTCATCCCCATGTATATCCCCTCTATAGTCTCGACAAAAGACAAACCCTAGAAGGTGTGAGGGATTGGGTGGAAAAGACTGCCCGCGCGGTGCGTGCACTGGAGAATATGCCAGAGCCAAGTTTCACGACGGAATTTAAATTTGATGGACTCACCATCAACCTCACCTACAACGATGGAACCCTTGTCCAAGCAGCTACCCGTGGGGATGGTCAAGTAGGCGAGGAGATTTTACCACAGGTGGAGACCATACTCACAATACCAAAACACATTCCTTATAAGGGCTTTATGGAAGTTCAAGGGGAAGGCTTGATGACCTTATCAGGGCTAGCCCATTACAACGAAACCCACGAAGAACCTTTGAAAAATGCGAGAAACGCAGCGGCAGGCGCTCTAAGAAATTTAGATACGGCCATTACACGGTCGAGACGACCCATCGCTTATTTTTATGCAGCCCAAGGAGAGAATCTTCCCGTGCAAACGCAAATGGAGATGTTTACTTTCTTAGAAGAGCTGGGCCTTCCCGTGTACCCTTACCAACATTTGTGTAAGAATGCCGATGAAGTCATCGAACAGCTCCACTGGATTGAAGGGGAACGGGGAGTGATGGACTTACTCACGGATGGCGCCGTCATTAAACTCAATGATTTAGAAAGTAGAATGGCCTTAGGCTATACAAATAAATTTCCACGAGGTGCTGTCGCCTTTAAATATAAGGCAGAAGAAGTGGAGACAAGACTCGAATCCGTCCAATGGACGGTGGGGCGCACAGGGAAAATTACACCTTTAGCCCATGTCACACCTGTGGATATTGGTGGGGTGACCATTTCACGGGCCACCTTAAACAATTACGAAGATATCCTACGAAAAGGAGTCTCTCTAGGAGCCATGGTTCGACTCCGACGCTCCAATGATGTGATTCCAGAGATTTTGGGATTGGCAGAAGAACAAGGGGAGACGACACCCATCGAAAAGCCAACCCACTGTCCAGCGTGTGATAGTGAACTCGTCCAAGAAGGTGTCCATCAATTTTGCTTGAATTCCCTGTCCTGTGAACCACAGCTCATCAATCGCATGGTGCATTTTGCCTCCAAAGCCGCGATGGATATTGAAGGATTAAGCGAAAAAACCGCAGCACTTCTTCTCAGGGAAAAAGAGATTCACACCATGGGCGACTTATATCGACTCACAGTGGAAGATTTACTCTCTCTTCCAAGCTTTAAAGAAAAGAAGGCGACGAATTTATATAATGCCATTCAGAATAGCAAAAAAAGACCCTTACACCAGCTTCTCACAGGGTTGGGTATTCCTGGCGTGGGTGTTCGAACCGCACGGGATTTGGCCAATCATTACGGCTCGATTGATGCCTTAAAGAAAACGACGGTGGAAGAGCTCGTCACATTACCGGACATTGGCCAGATTACCGCAGAAGAAATTCATACTTTCTTTACGGATCCACGAATTTTAGCGAACGTGGATGCCTTAGAAGAATTGGGCGTCTCTATGGAGGACAAACAAGAAGAGGCTACGCAGAAACCGCTGGAAGGACTGAAGGTAGTACTCACGGGCAGTTTGCAAATGCCAAGACGCGAATTGGAAGAACAGCTCATCGCATTGGGCGCGCAACCCCAAGGGAGCGTTTCTAAAAAAACGGACTATGTACTCGCAGGAGAAAATGCCGGTTCGAAATTGACAAAAGCGCAAGAATTGGGTATACCCGTCATTACGGAAGAGGAAATCCCCGCCTTTTTGCGAGGAGAAAGGAAATAGAATGATTACGAAAGAACAAATACAAAAAGTCTACTCCTTGGCTTTACTCAAAATGCCTGAAGTAGACGAAGATATTATCGACAAATTTCAAGTCACCTACGACTTTGCCGCACGCATTTTAGATGTGGACACAGAAGGGATTGAGCCACTGGAGATGACCATTACCCACGATTCACCCTTTAGGGAAGATGAAATAGAACCATCGATGGATCGAGAAGTGGCCTTAGGACAAGCGAAAGAAAGAGAATTTGGCTACATTCGCGTGCATAAAGTGATGGAGGATACCGATGAATTATAAAAGTGCAGTAGAAATCATCGAAGCCATTCGAAGTGGCGAGACGACGGCAGTGGATGTGACCCGTCATTTTCTCGAGGTCATGGAAGAAAAGAAGGATTTAAATTCCTACATTACCGTGAACCCAAAAGCAATGGAAGAAGCCGAGAAAATTGATGCGCGCATCAAAAGTGGAGATACGAAAGGAAAGCTTTTAGGCCTTCCCATTGCTTTAAAGGACAACATCTTGACGAAAGATTTGCGTACAACCTGTGCGTCGAAAGCGCTCAAAGAATTCGTTCCACCCTTTGATGCGACCGTCGTGGAAAAAATTCGCGAAGAAGGCGGCATCATCTTAGGAAAAACCAATATGGATGAATTTGCCATGGGCTCTTCTTCTGAAACTTCCTATTTTGGTGCAACGAAAAATCCCCATGACCAAGCGCGTATTCCCGGAGGTTCATCGGCAGGCTCTGCTTCTGCAGTGGGTTCCGGAGAAGCACCCATTGCATTAGGAACCGATACTGGCGGATCCGTACGACAACCAGCCGCTTGCTGTGGTGTTGTGGGCTATTACCCAAGCTATGGTACGATTTCTCGCTATGGCGTTGTCTCCATGGCAAACACATTGGACCAAATCGGCGTCCTTGGAAATCATGTGGAAGACATCGCTTTAATGACGGAAGTTTTGGCAGGGTGTGATGAAAAAGACCCAACCACGGATCCCCAGTCCCGTGAATTTACTATTACCGAAGAAAATCCCTTCCAAGGTGCGAAGATTGGATATCCAGATGTATCTAAGTTTCCCATAGACCCCAAGGTAAAACAGCGCTTTGAAGAAGGTTTAGAGCTCTTAAAAGAAAAAGGGGCAACGGTGGAACTCGTTACACTCGATACGTTAAACTACGCCCTTTCTTGTTACAATGTCATCGTCGCATCGGAAGTAAGCTCGAACATGTCTCGTTTTGACGGACTCATTTACGGAAATCGCACCGATGAATACGACAGTTTAGATGATTTATACATTAAAACCCGCTCGGAGAACTTTGGCGAAGAAGTTCAACGCAGAATTGCCATGGGGACTCTCTATTTAGGCGCAGATTCTGACCAAAAAGTGTATAAAAAAGCATTGAAAGTTCGCAAAAAACTCCAAATGGAGTACGATGCATTCTTTGAAAAATATGACTTCCTCGTAACGCCAACCACCAACGAACTCCCCTTTACATTGGGAGAAAAAGTGGATGACCCCTTGGCCATGTACGCCTCAGACTTTTTCACCGTATCGGTGAATTTAAGTGGTCTTTGCGCCATTAGCATACCCATGGATACAGGCATTGGCACGAGCTTACATTTGGTGGCTAACCGTTTTGAAGATAAAAAATTGCTGGAAGCTGCCCGTGCAATTGAAAGGAGCTTATAAATGGCCGTAAAAACAATTCTCGGATTAGAAATCCACGTGGAGTTACTCACAAAGACAAAAATGTTTTGCGGATGTAAAAACTCCTTTGGAGATGCGCCTAATACGAATGTATGCGATGTATGCTTAGGCTTTCCAGGCGCCCTTCCAAGACCCAATAAAAAAGCTGTTGAATACGCTATTGCAGCGGGGTATGCCATGGATTGTTCCATTACAAAAAGATACAAAATGGACCGTAAGAAATACTTTTATCCAGATTTAGTGAAGGGCTATCAAATTACGCAAGCGGAATATCCTCTATGTACCGACGGATACATTGAAATTGAAACGGAAGCGGGAAAGAAAAAAGTTCGCATCGAACGCATCCATATTGAAGAAGATACGGGAAAAGCCATCCACAATGAAAATGGAGATACACTCATGGATTACAACCGCTCTGGGGTGCCCCTCATTGAAATTGTAACTCGTCCAGATATGGAAACGGCGGAAGAGGCCCGTGCGTTTTTACAGTCCTTAAAAGCGCGATTAGAGTATTTGGGAATTTCCGACGTAAAAATGGAAGAAGGATCCCTCCGTTGCGATGTCAACATCAACGTCGTCGATAGGGGGACAGATACACGCACGAAAATCACGGAAGTGAAGAACTTAAACTCTTTCCGCGCCGTAGGTCGTGCCATTGAAGCGGAAGAAGTTCGCCATAGAGAAATGTTAAAAACGGGTGAACTTGGACGAAAAGAGACAAGACGCTGGGACGATGCCAGCGGTCAAACGATTCGCATGCGTACAAAAGAAGAAGGAAACGACTACCGTTACAGTGTAGAAGGTGACCTTCCTTGGGCAAACCTCCCCCAAAGCCTACTCGATGAAGTTAAAGAGAATCTGCCAGAAATGCCCCATGTCAAAAAGGACCGCCTCATGAAAGAATACGGAATTGGGGAATACGACGCAGACAAACTTACCTTATCTAAAGAATTGGCTGATGCGTATGAAGAGCTGATGAAAGAGACAAAAAATGGAGAAGTGGCTGCCAACTGGATGTTAGGCGATGTGAGCCGTCATATCAACGCCATGGAAATCAAAATTTCAGAACTTCCTTTCACAATGAAACAATTAGCGGATTTATTGCAATTGTTAGAAGATAAAACCATCCATCAAAACGGGGCGAAGAAAGTGTTGCGCTCTATGTTTGAAACCGGGAAAGAACCAAAATCCCTCGTCGATGAGTTAGGACTGGCACAAATAACAGATACAGGTGCACTGGATAAAATCGTCGACGAAGTCTTAGCCGCAAACCCCGATTCCATCACTGCTATTAAAAATGGAAAAGACCGCGCCATTGGATTTTTAGTGGGACAAGCGATGAAAGCATCGAAAGGCAAAGGAAATCCACAAACGATGCGCACCCTCATCGAAGAAAAGATGAAGAACCTGTAGGGGCACGTTATGGCAAATGGAAAATTACCCAATGAAATTTTAAAACGCATCCTTCAAGAAGTACCCACCATTGAACGAGATGACGTGCTTATCGGCGCAAAAATTGGCGTGGACACAGCGCAAATCGACTTTGGCGAGGAAGTTTGCGTTCTTTCAACTGACCCCATTACGGGGGCTGTGGAAAATATAGGTGCCATTGGCGTGACAATTTCAGTCAATGACATTGCCACAGCTGGAGCGGAACCAGTGGGCCTTCTTCTCACCATTTTAGCCCCTGTTGGAACAACCCACGAGCAAATTGAAGAAATCCAACGGGACGCAACCATGACTGCCAACCAACTGGGCGTGCAAATTGTGGGAGGGCATACGGAAATTACCAGTGCTGTGAACCAGTGTGTGCTTTCTGTCGCTGTGATTGGCCGCATGAATAAAGTAAACCTCATGGACTCTTCTCGTATCGAAGCGGGAGATGTGGTGGCGGTGTCTAAATCTTTGGGTTTAGAAGGCAGTGCAATTTTAGCATCTGACCGCCGTGA
>CAMDZK010000066.1 GCA_945910665.1 uncultured Peptostreptococcaceae bacterium | reverse complement strand
AATGTGCATGCGTGGCAAAGATTTCCATAATTTCTTTAGGACAATCACGCAACGCTTCCTCGACTTGTTTTACACCTTCAATGAAAAAAGCTCCTGCTTTTTTTCGTCCATTGGCACTGTGTAATTTAATGACATTTTTTATTCGTTCATTTTGTAAAGATTTAATTTCATGCATTTTCGATCTGTTCAAATTTTTGAATATTCTTTTTATGGGCTAAAATGGTGAGAATTGAATTGGCTTTAATCATATGATCACGTTCAGGATTTAAAATGACATCATCCCCCTCTTTGATGGCAATGATGTTTAGACCATATTTTTTCTGAATGTCATTTTCTATTATCGAGCGACCAATCCACTTTTGTAAAGGTAGTACTTCTACCAAGTCGTATTCATCGGAAAGTGTAATAAAATCCATGATGTTTCTGTTGGTGATTGAATGAGCTAAGCGAAGTGCGCTATCTCTCTCGGGAAACACTGTTTTTGTTGCACCAATTTTCTTAAGAACTTTCGCGTGTAGTTCATCACGCGCCTTTGCTACGATTGTAGAAATCCCCATTTCTTTACAAACGATTGTGGCCATGACAGAAGCTTGATAATCCGATGCGATGGCTACAACAGCGATATCAAAGTTTGAGATTCCCAAAGAATCAAGTGATTCTTCTATACGGACATCACCAACAACAGCATGTGTTACCTCGTCGGCTAATGAATCAATTCTATCTTTATTAATATCAATTAACACAACTTGATGCCCCAGTAACTCGGCTTCTTTTGCAAAACTCGCTCCAAACCGACCTGCACCGATGACTATAATCTGCTTCGTGTTCATTATCCCACCATCACCTTTCCATTTGCATTTTTAGTGAGCGTTCTTTTTTTCGACCGGAAGAGTGCGTAAGCGATTGTGATTGGCCCCACACGTCCGATATACATAGAAATAATTAATAATACTTTTGTAATATAACCCAATTCAGTGGTTAAATCCATAGAAAGCCCCACCGTTGCAAAGGCGGATACCGTTTCAAAGATCGAAGGCAAGAATCGAATATTTTCAATATAAGAAATAATGCTGCTCACCACCATCACCCAAAAGAGAGAAAGAATAATAATGGTCGTAGCACGGAGCGCTGTATTTTTCGAAATTGATCGATTAAATATTTCCGTCTCTTCTCGGTCACGCAATTGAGCAATCGTCGATAATATTAAAACCGCCACAGTCGTCGTTTTCATTCCACCCGCAGTCCCTGCAGGAGAACCTCCAATTAACATTAAGATAATGGTTGCAATCAAGCTTAACTCCATCATATTTGTTTGTTGAATACTAAAAAATCCAGCCGTTCTAGTTGTTGCCGATTGAAAAAATGCGTTGAGTACTTGAGAAAAGACATTCTGGCCTTCTAATGTTTTCGCATTTCCATTTTCCAAAAACAAAAATAGAATTGTACCTCCCACCAACAAAATCGCCGTCATGGATAAAGCAAGTTTTGTGTGCAGACTTTTTCTTTTCGATGTAAACAAATCCATATACACACCAAATCCAAGTCCACCGATAATAATTAATAGGGCAATTGCAATTAAGATAATTGGATTATTTTGAAATTGAATCATGCTATCGCCAAACAAATCAAAACCCGCATTACAAAAAGCAGAAATCGAATGAAAAACTGAATACCACATTCCCGTCTTCACGCCATACTGTGGTATCCATTGGGTCGCAAGGATGAGTGTACCAATCGCCTCTATCGATAATGTAAAAAATATGACATATCGAATCCATTTAACCATACCTTTTAAGCTTTCTTGTCCGAATTGTTCTTTGATAACCAGTCGATCACTTATGGTGATTTTTCGATTCAAAGCAAAAGCGATAAATACAGTCATTGCCATAAATCCCAATCCTCCTATTTGAATGAGGATTAACACCGTGATTTGACCGAACAAAGTAAAATCCTGCGAAATATTGTACACTGATAAACCCGTAACGCATGTGGCAGAAGTGGCAGTGAATAATCCATTGATAAAAGGAATAAACTCCCCTGAAGTATGGCTTATGGGTAGTGAAAGTAAAATCCCCCCGACTACGATGATAAGAAGAAAACCAATTGCCAAATACAATGGTGGGTTGTGTTGAAGACTTCGATTATTGACCCCGCGCATTTTTTCCTCTTTCGTATAACGTGAAAAAGCCCCAAAAGGGACTTTTTATGCTCCTTTAACCAATTCCACTAATTGTTTGAAACCTTCTGGGTCGTGGATTGCCATCTCTGATAACATTTTGCGGTTAATTTCGATATTGTTCTTTTTTAATCCGTCCATAAAACGGCTATAGCTCATGTCGTATTGACGAACAGCAGCGTTAATTCTCGTAATCCAAAGTTTACGGAAGTTTCTTTTTCTTTGTTTACGTCCAATGTATGCATTGGACATTGCTTTCATAACAGCTTGGTTTGCCGTTTTAAATAATTTAGAACGCGCGCCGTAATATCCTTTCGCTGCTTTTAATACTTTTTTATGTTTATATCTGGTGTTTACACCACGTTTTACTCTTGCCATGGTTTAACCTCCTATGGAATCATACGATCAATTCTTCTTTGATCGCCAGGGCTTACAAGTGCAGATTTACGTAAAGAGCGGATTCTCTTTGGTGATTTTTTGCCAGTGATATGGCTTTTATATGCTTTAAATCTTTTAATTTTACCGCTTCCTGTACGTGTGAAACGCTTTGCGGAAGCGCGGTGTGTTTTCATTTTAGGCATTGTCTTCCTCCTTATTTGGGTTGGGCGCTAAGAACATAACCATGCTGCGTCCTTCCATGAGTGGTTTCTTTTCTATGATTGCTTCATTTCCTACAAGTTCACTAAATGAATCTAATACGTCTTTTCCCAAATCCGTATGACCCAACTCTCGGCCTCTGAAACGGACAGACACTTTTACTTTATCTCCGTTTTTCAAGAATTCCGTCGCGCGTCTTACTTTCGTATTCAAGTCATGCGTATCGATGTTTGGCGTCATGCGAACTTCTTTGACGGTAATGGTTTTTTGATTTTTACGAGCTTCTTTTTCCTTTTTGATCGTCTCGTATTTGTACTTGCCATAGTCAAGTATTTTACAAACTGGTGGTTTCGCGTTTGGTGCAACGTTTACTAAATCGAGCTTGCGCTCCGCAGCAATATCTAATGCCTTACGTAATGGAACGACACCTAATTGTTCACCATCCGCATCGATCAATCGTACTTCTCTTTCTCGAATTTCCTGGTTGATCTGTAAATCCTTTATGTCAGAACCCTCCTTCAATAAAAAATAGCGGGCAAAAATACCCGCTATCCAAGACTCGTTAAAAAACGTGAAAATCATATACTGGAATTACCTACAAACACAATTGTCGGCAGGTGAGAAGCGGCTACTTCTGCTTAACTCCCAATAGTATACGATAGTTTCCTCACATTGTCAACTTCTTTCTAATATTCGTTGTCTAGTTTTCTTTCTTCTACTTCATTGAGTATATTTTCAATGAATGTATCCACTGGGATCTGTCCAACGTCTCCTTTTCTTCGTTCACGGACTGACACAGCGCCTACTTCCACTTCTTTCTCTCCGACGACGAGCATATACTCGATACGACGGTTTTGTGCTGCACGGATTTTATAACCAATTTTTTCTGCTCGTTCGTCCACTTCTACACGCAGACCTTTTTCTTCCATTTTCTTTCCAATTTCTTTTGCATACTCATTGAATTTGTCTGAAATTGGGAGAATAATCGCTTGTGTTGGCGCAATCCACGCTGGGAATTTTCCTTCGTAGTTTTCAATGAGAATTCCCATAAAGCGCTCTAGGGATCCTAGAATCGCTCTGTGAATCATAACGGGGCGTTTTTTCGTATTGTCTTTTGCCACATACTCCAATTCAAAGCGCTCTGGCATTTGGAAGTCCAGCTGAATCGTTCCGCATTGCCAAGGACGACCGATGGCGTCGACCAATTGGAAGTCAATCTTTGGTCCGTAGAAAGCTCCGTCGCCTTCGTTGATTTTATAGTCGATTTGTTTTTCTTCTAAGGCATCTTTTAAAGCAGCGATGGCAGTATCCCATTGCTCATCGGAACCCATAGAATTTTCTGGACGAGTTGATAATTCTACTTTGTAGTCAAAACCAAAAGTTCTGTAAATTTCGTCCGCTAAGTTAATCACGCCGATGAGTTCGTCTTTTATTTGCTCTGGCAAACAGAAGATATGGGCATCATCTTGAGTAAAACTACGAACGCGGAATAAACCATGGAGAGTTCCAGAGAGTTCGTGTCGGTGTACAAGTCCTAATTCCGCATTGCGAATCGGTAAATCTCTGTAACTATGCATGCCAGATTTGTACACTAAGATCGCTCCTGGGCAGTTCATTGGTTTGACTGCGTAATCCATGTCGTCAATTTTAGTAAAGTACATGTTCTCTTTATAGTGATCCCAGTGCCCTGATTGATGCCAAAGAGCTTCATTGAGAATGATTGGTGTGCGAATTTCACCATATCCGTAGCGTTTATGCACGTCTTTCCAGAAATCTTCAATTTCATTTCTTATAATCATTCCATTGGGTAGGAAGAATACAAAACCAGGTCCCACATCTTCAATACGGAAGAGTTCTAATTCTTGGCCTAATTTACGATGGTCACGTTTTTTTGCTTCTTCTAGGAGTTCTAAATAGGCATCCAATTCTTTTTTCTTATCGAAAGTAATGCCGTAAATGCGTTGGAGCATTTTGTTCTTTTCATCTCCACGCCAGTAAGCCCCAGCTATGGAGGATAGGTGAATTGCTTTTACTTTAGAAACATCATACAAATGAGGACCTGCACAAAGGTCAGTAAATTCTCCCATAGAATAGAAAGAAATAGTTTCATCTTCTGAGAGTCCCTCAATGAGTTCTACTTTGTATTTCTCGTCGTGTTCTTTGAAATAATCGAGAGCTTCATTTCTTCCCATGACAAAACGTTCCAAAGGATGTCCTTCTTTGACGATTTTTTGCATTTCCTTTTCAATCGCTTCTAAATCTTCTGGAGTGAAACGATGTTCTGTATCAAAATCGTAATAAAAACCATTTTCAATGGCTGGGCCAATGGCAAATTTTGTTCCTGGGAATAAGCGTTGTACCGCCAATGCCATAATGTGGGCTGAAGTATGCCAAAATACTTTCTTTCCTTCTGGATCGTCCATTTTCACAAAACGGACGTCTGCATCATCTTCTAATTTTTCTTGCATTCCCCTGGTTCTTCCATCGACGACAGCGCCGACCGCTTGTCTTGCCAAACCTTCAGAAATTTCTTTGGCGGCGTCAAAAAGAGTCACGCCTTTTTCTAATACTTTTTCGCTACCATCCGGTAAGCGCATTTTTATTTGTTCCATAGTTCCTCCTTTAATCACTGAATAAAAAAGAGTCTTTCGCCTGCGATTGCAGGGACGAAAGACTCCGTGGTTCCACCCTTATTGGTTCTTCATTACATACTACGCTCCGAGGTGGTCTTCGTTGATGTCTTTTGGTGCTCGTTTCAGTCACGCAAGCACTCCCTGGGCAAAAGTGTAATCAATTACTCTTCTCTTCTCAGCGTTATATTCATTTATACAAAATCTATTATACCACAGTTGGGATTAAATCTGCAAGGGGAATTGTATTTTGCTCTCCTGTTTTCATATCTTTTAAGGCAACGGTCTGATCGTTGATTTCATTGTCGCCAACAATGACAGCCAAGGGTATTTTTTTCTTGTCGAGCATCTGCATCTTCTTGCCGATTTTTCCAGACTCAATTTGAACGAGCGTTTTCATACCAGCTTCCCGTAATTTCCTTGCGATTTCCAAAGCATAAAACTCAGCGCCAGGAAAACACAAGACAGCAATGTCCGCATAGGGTATTTCTGGGATTGGTAACAGACCTTCTGCCACCAGTGTGGAATAGAGTCTTGTTAAACCGATACTCATTCCGACCCCTGGAAGCTTTTGTGTCGTATAGAAACTGGCAAGATTATCGTAGCGTCCGCCGGAACAAATGGATCCGATGTTTTCATATCCTTGGATAAAGGTTTCATACACTGTACCCGTATAGTAGTCGAGTCCCCTGGTAATCGATGGATTGATGCGAATGCGTTCTCGTGATATACCACACACTTCCATTCCCTTCACAACATTTTTTAATTCTTCTAGGCTTTCTTGGAATTGTGTA